>JALOSH010000477.1 GCA_025458545.1 Hydrogenophaga sp. | reverse complement strand
TTTGACGCGAGCGCCTGGCTGGCATCGCAGGGCCTGCCGCCCACCAGCCGACCGCGCGCCAGCCTGTTCTGCTACGAGCCGCCAGCGCTGCCGGCCCTGTTGCAACAGGCGGGCCAAGAGCCGCCGAGCGACTGGCTGGTCTCCGCCGGGCGCGCGGGCGATGCCGTGAGCGCCGCGCTGGCCAGCGGACTGGTCCCTGGCGGGGCCCGCCTGCACGCGGCGAAGACTCGCTGGTGCGGGCGCTGTGGGCTGGTCAGCCTCTGGTCTGGCACATCTACCCACAACACGACAACGCCCACCACGCCAAGCTCGACGCGTTTCTGGACTGGCTGCAGGCACCGCCTTCCCTGCGGGCATTTCACCGGGTCTGGAACGGCCTCGCGGAGCCAGATGCTGCGGTCTGGCCCGGCTGGGCGGTGGTGAACAACTGGCGCGACTGTGTGCAGGCGGCTCGCGCGCGTCTGCTGGCGCAGCCCGACCTGACGACACAACTGCTCGGATTCGTCGCCGAAAAGCGATAAAATTCAAGGCTTTGCGGAATACCGGTCCGGCTCAACCCGAGCCCCGTTGTCTGCCAGCCATCTGCCTCGCCGCACAGATCGCAGCCATCAGCACCGTTCCCGGGCCCTTCAGCCCTGCCGGAACTCGCGGCCCAACCCGTTGGAATCTTTATGAAAATCGCCCAAGAACTGCGCGCCGGCAATGTGATCATGCACGGCAAGGACCCGATGATTGTCCTGAAAACCGAATACGCCCGCGGTGGCCGCGGCGCCGCCACCGTTCGCCTCAAGCTGAAGGCCCTGCTGAACAACATGGCCACCGAGGTGGTCTGCCGCGCCGACGACAAGATGGACCAGATCATTCTGGACAAGAAGGAGTGCACCTACTCCTACTTTGCCGACCCGATGTACGTCTGCATGGACAGCGAGTACAACCAGTACGAAGTCGAAGCCGCAAACATGGGCGACGCCCTGAACTACCTCGAAGACGGCATGACCGTGGAAGTGGTGTTCTACGACGGCAAGGCCATCTCCGTCGAACTGCCGACCAGCGTCGAGCGCGTGATCACCTGGACCGAGCCCGCCGTCAAGGGCGACACGTCCGGCAAGGTGATGAAGCCGGCCAAGATCGCCACCGGCTTTGAAGTCAACGTGCCGCTGTTCGTGGCGCAGGACGACAAGATCGAGATCGACACCCGCACGGGTGAATACCGCAAACGCGTCTGATGTCAGACACGGTGTTGAAAGGCTCCCCCGGGAGCCTTTTGATTTTGGGCCGCTGACTGGTGGAACTGCTCGCTCGCATCGCCGAGGTCATCGTGCCGGTCTTCATGATCGTCGCGGTGGGTTATGGCTATGCCCGGCGCAAGGCGCCCGACATGTCGGTGTTCAACCGCATCGCGCTGGATGTGCTGGCGCCGGTGCTGGTGTATTCGGCGCTGGCGGCCAAAGATTTTCAGCTGGCCGACCATGTGCCGCTGTTGGTCGGTGGCACGGTGCTGATTCTGGGCAGCGGCCTGCTGGCCTGGCCGGTGGCTCGGCTGTTCGGCGCACACCCCCGCACCCTGGTGCCGGTGGTGATGTTCAACAACTGCGGCAACATGGGCCTGCTGGCCTTCGGCCCGGCGAACTTCGGTGCGGCGGTGGCCTTGTTCTCGGTCAGCAACCTGTTCCACTTTTCGATCGGCGCGCGCATCACCAGCGCTTCGGCCCGCACCCGCGACCTGCTGACCAGCCCGCTGATGATCGCCACCGCGCTGGGCTTTGCCAGCGCCCTGACCGATCTGCGGCCGCCGGACGTCTTGCTGTCTGGCCTGAAACTGCTGGGCGATGCCCTGTTGCCGATGATGCTGTTTGCGCTCGGTGTGCGCCTGATTTCGTTGAACCGCGAAGGCCTTGGCCTGGGCTTGCTGGGCGCGTTGGCCAGACCCCTGATCGGCCTGGCCATCGGCATCCCGCTGGCCTGGGCACTCGGCCTGGAAGGCGCAGCACGCGGTCAGCTCTTGCTGTTCGCCGCCCTGCCGCCCGCCGTGATGCAGTTCATGCTGGCCGAGCGTTACCGTCAGGAGCCCGACAAAGTCGCTGCGATGATCATGTTGGGCAACGCCCTGGCCGTGGGCTTTGTACCACTGGCCCTGGCCCTGGGACTCTGACCGCACCCTCCCGTTCACCTTGAAAGAAACGCCATGCAATCCACACAACACCTGAGCGAACGGCGCATCGCCGACGCCTGGGCCGACCTGCAAACCCATTCCAACAGCGGCAACACGTTGCAGGCCGATGCCTACCGCCTGGCCTTTGCCGACCCCGAGTTCCTGCTCCGCCGTGAGACCAGGGGCATCCGTTTCCAGCTGGAGATGCTCAAGCCCGATCTGGCGCAGAGCGAGCTGGGCATCGAGAACACCATCGTGGTGTTCGGCAGTGCGCGTTTGCGCGAGCCCGCCGAAGCACAGGAGCAGTTGGCACTCGCCGAGGCCAGTGGCGATGCGCGTGCGCTGGCCAAGGCCCGGGCTTTGCAGCGCAACGCCCACTTCTACGACCGCGCGCGCGAGTTCGCCCGCATCGTGGCCCGGTACAGCGCGCGCTGCGCCAAAGATGACCAGCTGTTCATCTGCACCGGCGGCGGCCCCGGCATCATGGAAGCGGCCAACCGCGGCGCGCACGACGAGGGCGCGCTCAACGTGGGTCTGAACATCTCGCTGCCGCACGAGCAGTCGGGCAACCGCTTCATCTCACCCGAGCTGAGCTTCAAGTTCCACTACTTCGCGTTGCGCAAGATGCATTTCATGATGCGCGCGAAGGCGCTGGTGGCGTTTCCGGGCGGCTTCGGCACGCTGGACGAGTTGTTCGAAGTGATCACCCTGGTGCAATGCCAGAAGGCCAAGCCGGTGCCCATCGTGCTGTTCGGTAGCGAGTACTGGAAGCGCCTGATCCACTTCGACGTGCTGGTCGAAGAAGGCATGATCTCGCCCGAAGACGTGGACCTGTTCAAACTGGTCGACGACCCGCAGGACGCCTGGGACCATATCGTCCAGTTCTACGATTTGCCGAAAGTCTGACGCCCAGGTCCGACCGGCGCCGAGTGCCTTGTAGAGAGCGACTTGGCTCTGCTGTTGGGCCAGTTTCACCTGGGCCAGCGACTGCTGGGTGGCAAACAGCGAACGTTGTGCATCCAGCACCTCCAGCGAGCTGGACACGCCGCCGCGGTAGCGCAGTTCCGACAGACGCAGCCGCTCGGCGTCAGCGTCGGCCTGGCTCTGCACGGCGGCCAGTTGCTCACCCAGCGTGGCGCGGGCGGCCAGCGCATCGGCCACCTCGCGGAAAGCGGTCTGGATCGCTTTTTCGTACTGGGCCACGGCGATCTCGCGTCCGACCTTGGCCGCCTCGAGATTGGCCTGGTTGCGCCCGGCATCGAAGAGCGGCAGCAGCGCCTGCGGTGCAAGGGTAAAGCCCCAGGAACCGTCCTTGAACAGACCCGACAGGTCGCTGCTCGCCGAACCCACGCTGGCGGTGAGCGCGATGCGCGGGAAGAAGGCCGCGCGCGCCGCCGGCCTGGCGGATATCGGCGCGGCGGGCCAGCAGGTCCGATGGCAGCCCCTCGGGCACGGCCTGCAGCGCGGCCGATGACGCGCCTGCCGTGGGCAGCAGGGCCGCGGGTGGGGTCTGGCCGACCAGCAGGGTGAGGGCGTTGAGGCCTTGCGCGCGGCTTCGCTGCAACTGTGCGAGTGCACCGCGGGCCGCAGCGGCCAGCGACTCGGCCTGGCGCAGGTCCAGCGCCGAGGCGACGCCACTGTCGAACCGCAGCTTCGTGAGCCGCAGCGAATCTTCGCGGGTCGCCAGGGTCTTTTGGGTCAGGGCCAGCAGCTCTTCGTCCGCCTGCAATGCCAGCCAGCCGTTGGCCACCGCCGCCACCAGGCTGGTCTGCGCTGTGCGCCGTGCCTCTTCGCTGGCCAGGTACTGCGCCAGCGCCGCGTCTTTGAGCGCCGCCACGCGGCCGAAAAAGTCCAGTTCCCAGCTGGCCATGGCCAGGCCGGCCGTGTAGCTGGTGCTGGTGCCGCCGCCGCTGGTGGGCTGGCGGTTGCCGGTGGCCGCCAGGTTCAGCGTGGGGAACTGGTCGGCGCGCCGGATCTGGTACGCCGCGCGGACCTGTTCCATATTGAGCGCCGCCACCCGCAGGTCGCGGTTGTTCTGCAGCGCCAGCGCGATCAGCTCGCGCAAGCGTGGATCGGCCACCACCGTGTCCCAGGCCGGCAGCGCGGCACCGGCGCTGGCGTTCGCAGTCTGGCCCGGGAAGCTGGCGGGTACCGGTGCGGCTGGGCGCTCAAGCGTGGGGATGAAGGAGCAGCCGGAGAGGGCCGCCACCGCCAGGGTCAAGGCACTGAGTTTGATGTTCATGGGATGCAACCTGTCATTGGACACCATGGCTGGAGGCCTGCTCTGCATCGTGCAGGCGCTGGCGTTCACTGCCCTTGAAAATCTTGCGCACCACGACAAAGAAAACCGGCACAAAGATCACCGCCAACACCGTGCCGGTGAGCATGCCGCCGATCACCCCGGTGCCGATGGCGCGCTGGCTGGCCGAGCCCGCACCGGTGGCCAGGAACAGCGGCAATACGCCCAG
>JALOSH010000110.1 GCA_025458545.1 Hydrogenophaga sp. | reverse complement strand
GGAAGGCAGACCGCTCGAATCTGAACCAAACGGTTCGCTTTTTCCGTGCAAATCTGAAATCTGGTTTCTGATCTACAAGGACGTCGCGCCTGGTTGGCGCAGGGAGCGCCCCACCTAGAATCATCCTGAACAACTGCAAAAACCGTCTCGATTCCCCGGGGAGCGCCCAGCACATGAAAAACCAAGAAGCCCTCAAGCAACAGGGCGATGTCATCTGGAACATCGCCAACCTGCTGCGCGGCCCCTACCGCCCACCCCAGTACCGGCGGGTCATGATTCCCCTGACCGTGCTGCGCCGGCTCGACTGCGTGCTCGATGCTTCCAAGGACGAAGTACTGTCTTATTACAAGCAGCTGCTGAAGGTGGGCAGGTACAACGAAGAGACCATCGAAAAGATGATCAACCGGAAGTTCGATCTGAACTTCCACAACACCAGCGAGTTCACCTTCCAGAAGCTCAAGGGCGACCCGGACAAGCTGGCGGCCAACCTCAACCACTTCATCGCGGGCTTCTCGGCCAATGCCCGCAAGATCCTCGAAAAGTTCAAGTTCGACGAAGAGATCGACAAGCTCGACGAGGCCAACCGCCTGTTCGACGTGGTGAAGCAGGTCGCGGCGGTAAACCTGCACCCCGACCGCATCTCCAACATCGAGATGGGCTACCTGTTTGAAGACCTGGTGCGGCGCTTCAACGAGCAAGCCAACGAAGAAGCCGGTGACCATTTCACCCCCCGTGAAGTCATCAAGCTCATGGTCAAGCTGCTGTTCACGCACGACGACCTGGTCTACCGCGACGGCAAGCTCATCAAGATCTACGACCCCACCTGCGGCACCGGCGGCATGCTGTCCGAGTCCGACAAACTGATTGCAGACCCCGAGACCGGCCTCAACCCCGGCGCCAACCTCGAACTGTTCGGGCAGGAATACAACCCCGAGTCCTACGCCATCTGCGGCTCGGACCTGATGATCAAAGGCGAAGACGTCAAAAACATCGTCTACGGCAACACCCTGGGCACCGGCAAACCCAAGGAAGGCTTCACCGACGGCGACGGCCACCCTGAAGAACGCTTCCACTTCATGCTGGCCAACCCGCCTTTCGGCGTGGAGTGGAAGCCCGAGAAAGACCACGTCACCAAAGAACACGACCAGTTCGGTTTCAAGGGTCGATTCGGCCCCGGCCTGCCGCGCATCAACGACGGCGCCCTGCTGTTCCTGATGCACATGATCGGCAAGATGCAGCCAGCCCCCGCTGATGGCGGCGAAGGCTCGCGCATCGCCGTGGTCTTCAACGGCTCGCCCCTGTTCACGGGCGATGCTGGCAGCGGCGAAAGCAACATCCTACAACACCGGCATCGCCACCTACATCTGGATCGTCACCAACCGCAAAGACGCCAAGCGCCAGGGCAAGGTGCAGCTCATCAACGGCACCGAATTCGCCCGCAAGATGAAGAAAAGCCTGGGCGACAAGCGCAAGCGCCTAGGCGACGCCACCGACGGCCAGACCGATGTACCCGACGGATCGCCCGACCACATCGCCACCCTGGTCAAGCTGTATGGCGACTGTGCGCACAACCAGCGCATGAGCCTGGCCGACATCCAGACCAACATCGACCCCAAGCGCGACCAGACCGAGTCGATGTATGTCAGCAAGGTGTTCGACAACGCCGCCTTCGGCTACCTCAAGATCACCGTCGAAAGGCCACTGCGTCTCAACTACACGGTTAACAACGAACGCATTCGTCGGGCTCAGCGTACGGGTGCGTTGGCCGATCTGTTGATTTCGCGAAAGCGCAAGAACAAGGCAGCGGCCGAAGCCGAAGTACTGATGGGGCGAAAAGCACAAGCAGCCATCATTGGCGTGCTGCGGGGCATGCGCACCGGGTTCGCGGAAGGAACGCTGATCAGGGACCGCGCCGACTTCGACCAGCAGCTCAGCGCCGCCTTCGACGCCGCCGACCTGCCGCTGGACGCCGGCCTCAAGGCCGCCCTGCTCGCCCCCGGCGCTCTGGGTGAAAAAGACCCCACCGCCGAGCCTTGCCGCAACAAGAAAGGCGACCTGGAACCCGATGCCGACCTGCGCGACACCGAAACCGTGCCCCTGCCCGCCGGCATCGCCCTGCCCCTCCCGCTGGAATACGAGAACAAGAAGAACAAAGGCAAGCTGGATCTGGACCCGCTGCTCAAACTCGTGCGCCAGCCCTGCGAGGACTACCTCAAGGCCGAAGTGCTGCCCTACCGGCCTGACGCCTGGATCGACCACCAGAAAACCAAGGTCGGTTACGAAATCCCCTTCAACCGCCACTTCTACGAATACAAGCCCCCGCGCCCGCTGGCCGCCATCGAGAAAGACATTGCCGACCTGGAGCGCGACATCGTCGCCCTGCTCAAGGAGGTGACGGCATGAGTGAATTGGTCATCTACCAGACCGACGACGGCCAGGCTCGGGTGCAGTTCCGCCCCATGGACGGCAGCCTCTGGCTGACCCAGCTGCAGCTGGCCGAGCTGTACGGCGTAACCGTGGCCAACATCAACATCCACCTGCGCAAGATCGTGCAGGAGGGTGAACTGGCCGCCGATTCAGTTATTAAGCAGGACTTAATACCTGCCGCCGACGGCAAACGCTACCCCACCAAGCTCTACCGGCTGGAAATGATCCTCGCCGTGGGCTACCGGGTGCGCTCGGTGCGCGGCACCCAGTTCCGCCAATGGGCCACCGCCCACCTGACCGACTACCTGGTCAAAGGCTTCGTCATGGACGACGAACGCCTCAAGAACCCCGGCGGCTGGGACTATTTCGACGAACTGCTGGCGCGCATCCGCGAGATCCGTGCGTCGGAAAAGCGCTTCTACCAGAAGGTGCGCGACCTCTTCGCCCTCAGCAGCGACTACCAGGCCAACGAACAAACCGCCCAGCTGTTTTTTGCCGAAGTGCAAAACAAGCTGCTCTACGCCGTGACGCAGCACACCGCGGCCGAACTCATCCGCGACCGCGCCGACGCCAGCGCCCCCAACATGGGCCTGACCACCTGGGAAGGCAGCCGCGTGCGCAAGGCCGACGTGATCGTGGCCAAGAACTACCTCAGCGCCGACGAGGTGGACACCCTCAACCGGCTGGTCGTCATCTTCCTGGAACAGGCCGAGCTGCGCGCCAAAGACCGCCAGCCCCTCACGCTGGACTACTGGCGCCAGAACGTGGACCGGCTGCTCGCCTTCAACGACAAACCCATCCTGCAAGGCAGCGGCAAACTCAGCACCGAACGCGCGAAACAGATCGCCCACGAGCGCTACGACAGCTTCGACGCACAGCGCCGCCAAGCCGAGGCCCTGGCCGCCGATGCGGAAGACCTGAAGGCGCTGGAGGCCGTGGCCAAGAAGGGCAAGGGGACTGGCGCGTGAAGTACCCGGCGTATCCCGGATACCGAGCCACATCCAACACCGCGCTCCCGCAACTGCCCGCTCACTGGCAGATCAAGCGCCTGCGCTTTGCCACCACCGGCATTGAACAGGGCTGGTCGCCGCAATGCGACAACGAGGTGGCCGACGACGACCGCTGGGGCGTGATGAAGGTGGGCTGTGTGAACGGCGACCAGTTTGACCCGCTGGAAAACAAGGCCCTGCCCGCCACTCTGGACCCGATACCAACCTACGAACTGCAGCCCGGGGACGTGCTGGTGAGCCGCGCCAACACCAAAGAGCTGGTGGGCAGCGCGGCCGTGGTGCCCGAAGGCGTGCGGCCCCGTCTGCTGCTGTGCGACAAGCTGTTCCGCATCCGCCCGCAGGACGAGGTGCAGGCACGTTTTCTCACCTACGTGCTGCGCACCCCCGCCGCGCGCCACCACTACGAACGCGACGCCACCGGCGCCAGCGGGTCCATGCAGAACATCGGCCAGGACACCCTCAAGAACCTGTGCATTCCGCTACCCCCTGGCGACGAACAAACGGCGATCACGGCCTTCCTCGACTGGCGAACCGCCCAGATCGACGCGCTGATCGCGAAGAAGCAGACGCTGATTGACCGGCTGCGCGAACAGCGTCAGTCGCTGATCGCCCACCACGTGACGCGAGGACTGAGCCCGCAAACGCCGACAAGGGAAACCGCCACTCCTTGGTTGCAACATATCCCCGCACATTGGGACACCGTTCCGCTCGGGTTCCTGACCACGATGAGCGGCGGTATGACGCCCAGCATGAACAACCCGGAGTACTGGGAAGGCGACGTGCCGTGGGTGACGCCCAAAGACATGAAACAGGCGGAGGTATCGGACGCCACCGATCACGTCACAGGTTTGGCGCTTTCAGAAACCGGCCTCTCCTTGGTACCACCGGGTGCCATCCTGATCGTGGTTCGCGGAATGATCCTGGCCCATTCGTTCCCCACAGCCATGGTGCGGGCGCCCGTGACGATCAACCAGGACATGAAGGCGCTGCGTTGCGCTGATCGACTCGACAGCAACTACCTCTTCTGGTGTCTGAACGGTTTTGCTGACGTGCTGATCAATCTGGCGCAAGAGTCGGCGCACGGCACCAAGAAGATGGAAACGGAAGCCATCAAAAAGTTTGTGCTGCCCGTGCCACCGATAGAGGAACAACGAGACATTGCAAAACAACTCAGCAAAGCGCTGCAGAAGATCGACCAATCCAATCGGCTGGCGAAGGAAGCCATCGACCGCCTGACCGAATACCGCTTCGCCCTGATCACCGCCGCTGTCACCGGCCAGATCGACGTGCGGGGCGTGCCGGTGCCGGCCGCCGCCTGAGGCGCCACCAGGGAGAAGAAGAACGCCATGAAAAAACACACCGAAGCGCGGTTTGAAGACGCCATCGTCCACCAGCTGTGCACGCACGGCGGCTACAGCTTCGTGGACTACCTCAAGGGCGAAGCCCAGGGCCGCTACGACAAGGCCCGCGCGCTGGACCCGGCCGGGGTGCTGGACTTCCTACAGGCCACGCAGCCGCGCCCGTGGCAGCGGCTGCAGGCCATCCACGGCCCGGCCACCGGCACGGTGGTGCTGGACCACCTGGTGAAGGAGCTGGACACCAAGGGCATGCTCAAGGTGCTGCGCCAGGGCTTCAAGTGCTACGGCAGCACGCTGCGGGTGGCGCTGTTCGCGCCGGCCAATGGGCTGAACCCGGACACCACCGAGCAGTACGCCCACAACCGCTTGACGCTGACGCGCCAGCTGCACTACAGCGAGCGCAACGACAACAGCCTGGACCTGGTGATCTTCCTCAACGGGCTGCCGCTGATCACCGCCGAGCTGAAGAACCCGATGACCGGCCAGACGGTGGAGCACGCCAAGAAGCAATACAAGACCGACCGCGACCCGCGCGAGCTGGTCTTCGAGTTCAAGAAGCGCACGCTGGTGCACTTTGCAGTGGACCCCGAGCTGGTGGCCATGACCACGCGGCTGGCGGGCGACAAGACCTTCTTCCTGCCTTTCAACCTGGGCAACGAGGGCCACGCCGGCAACCCGCCCGCGGCCGACGGCGGCTACCGCACGGCCTACCTGTGGCAGCAGGTGTGGCAGCGCGACAGCCTGCTGGACATATTGGGCCGCTTCATGCACCTGCTGGTGGAAGAAAAGCGCGTGCTCACCGACACCGGCATCAAGAAGATCACCAAGGAAACCATGGTCTTCCCGCGCTACCACCAGCTGGACGCGGTGCGCCGCCTGGTGGCCCACGCGCAAACCCACGGCCCGGGGCACAACTACCTGGTGCAGCACTCGGCAGGCTCGGGCAAGAGCAATTCGATTGCCTGGCTGGCGCACCGCCTGTCAGCCCTGCACGACGCAAACAACCAGAAGGTGTTCGACACCGTGGTGGTGGTAACGGACCGGCTGGTGCTGGACCAGCAGTTGCAGAACACGATCTACCAGTTCGAACACAAACAGGGCGTGGTGCAGAAGATCGACGAGGACACGCGCCAGCTGGTCACGGCGCTGGCCAAGGGCACGCCCATCGTCATCACCACGCTGCAAAAGTTTCCCTTTGTGGCCGATACGCTGGAAAAGCTGCGCGAGGAACTGCCGCCCGAAGCGCGCGAGGCGCTGGGCATCAGCACGAAGGACAAACGCTTTGCGGTGATCGTGGACGAGGCGCACAGCTCGCAGTCGGGCGAGACGGCGATGCAGCTCAAGGGTGTGTTGAATGCCCACGGGGTGCAGGAGGCGGCGGCGCAGTACATCGTTGACCAAGGCCTCAGTGGCGAACAGGGCGAGGCAGACGACGACGCTGACCACCTGGCAGGTGTGGTGCGCGAAATGCTCAAGCGCGGCAAGCAGCCGAACCTGAGCTTCTTCGCCTTCACCGCCACACCCAAGTACAAAACCAAAAAAGTGTTCGACGAGCCGGGGCCGAACGGGCAGGCGCCGTTTCACCTGTACACCATGCGCCAGGCCATCGAGGAGAAGTTCATCCTCGACGTGTTGAAGAACTACATCACCTACGAGGCCTACTACCGCCTGGTGCAGGTGGGCGAAGACGACCCGCACGTGGAGCGCAAGAAGGCGGCCCGCGCGCTGGCGCGCACGCTGAACTTTCACGAAGTAAACCTGCGCACCAAGACCGAGGTGATGGTGGAACACTTCCGCACCCATGTGCGCCACAAGATCGGCGGGCGGGCCAAGGCCATGGTGGTGACGGACGGGCGCTTGCACGCGGTGCGCTACAAGCAGGCGTTTGACCGCTACATCAGCGAAAAGGGCTACACCGACATCAAGACGCTGGTGGCGTTTTCCGGCTCGGTGGAAGATCCGGAAGCGCCCGGCAAGAGCTGGACGGAAGTGGGCATGAACGGCGGCATCAAGGAAAGCGAGCTGCCCGAACACTTTGACACCCACGAATACCAGGTGCTGCTGGTGGCCGAGAAGTACCAGACGGGCTATGACCAACCGCTGCTGCACACCATGTATGTGGACCGCACGCTGACCGGTCTGCAGGCGGTGCAAACGCTGTCGCGCCTGAACCGAACCTGCGCGGGCAAGGAAGACACCTTTGTGCTGGACTTCCGCAACAAGCCCGAAGAGATATACAAGGCCTTCAAGCCCTACTACGAAGACACGCCCACACAGCCGCTGACCGATGCGCAGGTGCTGTACCGGCTGCACCACCAGATCGAAGAGAGCGGCCTGATCCACACCGACGAGGTGGAGCGCTTTTGCGCGGTGTATTTCAAGCCCCGGCGCAAGGAGACGGTGCACGACCACGCGGCCATGAACGGCGTGCTGGACCTGGCGGTGGAGCGCTTCAAGGCGCTGGACGAGGCGGAACAAGAGGAAACCAAGGCGCTGCTGGTGAACTTCCGCAACCTGTACGGGTTCCTGTCGCAGGTGATTCCGTACCAGGACAGCGACCTGGAGCAGCTTTACACCTACCTGCGCTTCTTGCTGACGAAGCTGCCCCGGCGCGAGGGCGGTGGCCCGCTGCACCTGGAAGAGGAAGTGGAGTTGCAGTACTACCGGCTGCAGAAAATCAGCGAGGGGCAGATCGACCTGAAAACCGGCGAGGCGCAACCGCTCAAGGGGCCCAAGGACGTGGGTACCGGGCAACAGGACGACGTGGTCCGGCTTTCGGAACTGATCGACATCCTCAACGAGCGCTTCGGCACCGACTTTACCCAGGCCGACCAACTGTTCTTCGACCAGATCCAGGAAGAGGCGGTGGAGAGCGAAGCGCTGCAGAAGGCGGCCGATAGCAATTCGGAAGACGACTTCCGCTACGTGTTCGAGAAGGCGTTCGAGGGCCTGGTGATCGACCGCATGGAAGGGAACGAAGAGATCTTCGGCAAGCTCATGGCCGATGGCGAGTTCCGCAAGATCGCGGTGCTGCACCTGATGAAACGGGTGTACGACGCGCTGAAGAGAAAGCGTCCGTCATAAAGCGATAGAAAGCTCTGCGTCCGCGCGCGATCACCAGTTGCCGGGGTTCCATTTGAAATGGCAGGCGCCTTCAATGTACGAAGACCCAGATTCCCGGATCAATCTTTGGAAGCGCCCGCGCGAGCGGCCTCGGGCTCCTGGCGGCGGATGGCTTCCAGGATGTTTTCGTGTTCCTGGTGCACCCGCTCCAGGTAGGCCAGCCGCCCTTCGGGTGCGCTCGCCGCGGTCTTGAGCCGGGTGCGCGGGATGATCATGGTGCCCAGGTAGGTCATGAGATCGGCAAAGTGTCGGTTGCCGGTGGCACGGGCCACTTCCATGTGGAACTGGAAATCGGAGGGCACGGCGTCGGAGTCGGCATGAATGGCGGCTCTCCAGGCTGATGCGCAACTCCAGCAGCTCGATCACGTCGGCGGCGGTGGCCATGTCTTCCGGCGCGATGCGGAAGGTGGGCTCGACCTGGCGCGGGGTCATGACAAAAGTGCCGATGCCATGGCGGGTCTCCACCAGACCCGAGGCCTGCAAGCGGGAGATGGCTTCGCGCACCACCGTGCGGCTGACGTCAAACCGCCCCACCAGCTCGGACTCGGTCGGCAGTTTCTGCCCAGGCAAGAGGCGCGCATGGTGGATGTCGCCCTCGAGCGACGCCACGATTTCCGACACCAGCCCGCGCGGGCGGCGAGGCCGGTCGGGGGAAGCGGCCCCCACAACAAGCTCCTCACCTAGGGTATTCACGGGGTTCATGGTTTTTTCCTTGACAGCCAGTGCGCAGATTTCCACAATCTCAGCCAGTTGTCTGACAACACACCACAGACAACAACGGCTGGTTTGACTGTAGCAAAGCCTCCGCCTCTTGTGCAACCGGATTTGAAAAAGCGCTTGTCATCATGGTAAACCCTGCAAAAACGCACCGCCGAATCTTGCTGACCGGTGCCGCCGGCGGACTCGGCACCGCCCTTCGATCGCGCTTGCTCGCGAACTGCGAAGTGCTCAGGTTGTCTGACAAGCTGGCTTTTGGGGAAGCAGGCGCTGGGGAAGAAATCGTCTTGGCCGATCTGGCGGACGCGGCGGCGGTGAACGCCGCCGTGGCCGGCTGCGACGCCATCGTGCACCTGGGCGGGATCTCGGTCGAAGCCCCGTTCGAAACCATCCTGCAGGCCAACATCCTGGGTGTGTACCACCTGTACGAAGCGGCGCGCCAGCATGGTGTGAAGCGAGTGGTGTTCGCCAGCTCCAACCATGTGACCGGCTTCTACAAACAGGGCGAGACCATCACCGCCGACCACCCACCCCGCCCAGACGGTTTCTACGGCCTGAGCAAGGCCTACGGCGAAGACCTGGCGCGGCTGTATTTCGACCGCCACGGCATCGAGACCGCGTGTGTGCGCATCGGTTCGTCGTTCCCCGAGCCGCGCGACCGCCGCATGCTGGCCACCTGGCTGAGTTACGACGATCTGCACCGCCTCATCAGCGCCTGCCTGTCCACCCCGGTGCTCGGCCACAGCATCGTGTTTGGCATGTCGAACAACGCCGTGACCTGGTGGGACAACTGCCGCGCCAAACACATCGGGTATGTGCCGCAAGACAGCTCCGACGTGTTCCGCGACGCGGTGTTCGCCCGCACGGCGGCGCCCGATCTCAACGACCCGGCCGCCGTCTACCAGGGTGGCGCTTTCGTGAAGACATGATGACCCACACTGAAGCCGAACTGGTGCTGGACGCACGCAACGGCGTGGGCGAGAGCCCCGTCTGGGACGGCGCACGGCAGTGCCTGTGGTGGGTCGACATTCCGGGCAAGGCGCTGTGGTGCTGGAACAGCCGCACCGGCCAGGCTCGCGAGTGGCCGACGCCCGAGCAGACCGGCTGCATCGCGCTGGCCGCTGGCAGCGACGCCCTGCCCCACGGCCAGTGGATCGCCGCCATGGAAAGTGGTGCGGCCCGCCTCACCCCGCAGGATGACGGCTCGTTGACGAGCGAGTGGATCGCCCGCGTGGTGCACCCGCAAGAGGGCATGCGTTTCAACGACGGCCGCTGCGACCGCCAGGGCCGACTGCGCGCCGGGACCATGGTGGCCAACATGTCGCTGGCCGCGAGCTCGGGCAGCCTCTACGCGCTGGACGCGGTCGGCAAACTCCGGGGCATCGAGGCGGGCTACATCACGCCCAACGGCATGGCCTTCAGCCCCGACGGACGCACCATGTACCTCTCGGACTCGCACCCGAACCGGCAGACCGTCTGGGCCTTCGATTACGACACCGACACAGGCACACCGCACAACCGCCGCGTCTTCATCGACTTCAAGCCACTGCCCGGTCGGCCCGACGGTGCCGCCGTGGACACCGACGGCGGCTACTGGATCTGTGGCAACGACGCCGGCCTGGTGCACCGCTTCACGCCCACCGGCCAGCTCGACCGCTCGCTGGCAGTGCCGGTCAAAAAACCGGCCATGTGCGCCTTTGGTGGCGCCGGCCTCGACACCCTGTTTGTCACGTCCATCCGACCCGCTGGTGATCTGTCCGATCAACCGCTGGCCGGCGGCGTTTTTGCACTGCGTCCAGGCGTGAGGGGCCTGGACGAGCCGCGCTGCACCGTCTGATGCACCGGCACGGTCCTTTTCACCTCAACCACCACCAACGGAGACACCGATGAAACTGCAACGCCGCCTCATGACCAGCCTGGTGCTGGCCGCCCTGCTGCCCCTGACCGCACAGGCCCAGACCGTGCTGAGGGCACACGACACCCACCCCGCGGGCTACCCGACCGTGGCCGCGGTGGAGAGCATGGGAAAGAAGCTCGAAGCCGCCACCCAGGGCCGCATCAAGATCCAGACCTTCCCAGGTGCCGTGCTGGGTCAGGAAAAAGAAGCCGTGGAGCAGACGCAGCTCGGCGCGATCCAGCTGGCGCGCATTTCGCTGGGCGTGATCGGCCCGGTGGTGCCCGAGGTCAATGTGTTCAACATGCCGTTTGTGTTCCGCGACGTGGCCCACATGCGCAAAGTGATCGACGGCCCCGTGGGCGACGAGCTGCTGGCCAAAGTGACCGCCAGCCCGGCGCGCCTGGTGGGCCTGGGCTGGATGGACGGCGGTTCGCGCAGCCTCTACACCAAGAAGCCGGTGCGCACGCCCGCCGACCTGAAGGGCCAGAAGGTCCGCATGATGGGCAACCCGCTGTTCGTGGACACCATGAACGCCATGGGCGGCAATGGCATCGCCATGGCCTACGGCGAGGTGTTCACCTCGCTGCAGACCGGTGTGATCGACGGCGCGGAAAACAACCCGCCCAGCTACTTCACCGCCAACCACTACACCACACCGGCCAAGTTCTACAGCCAGACCAACCACCTGATCATTCCCGAGATCCTGGTGATGTCCAAGGTGGCCTGGGACCGGCTGACCCCGGCCGACCAGACGCTGGTGAAGCGGCTGGCGCGCGAAGCCCAGATGGAACAGCGCCAGCTGTGGGACAAGAGCGTCGAGGAGTACACGGCCAAGCTCAAGGCGGCGGGCGTGGAATTCATCAATGTGGACCAGAAACCGTTCTTTGATGCCACCGCACCGGTGCGCGCCAAGTACGGCGAGAAGCTGTCCGACCTGATGGCCAAGATCGAAGCGGTGAAGTAAATCCCCCCTGCGCAGGGAGCGAAGCCCCCCCCTGCGCCGCTTCGCGGCTTCCCCCCAGAGGGGGACCACACCTGAGGCCCGGCTGAGCCGGTTCCTCGGTGTGTGCTGGACGTTTCACTCCACCGCTGCTTCGGTCTCCTCTCTTTCATTTCTTTCGGGTTCTGTATGAGTCATCACCCGTCAAGCGGACATCCGGTCTCGCGCTTTCTCGATGGGGTCTACCTGGCCTGCATCTGGGTCGCGGGGGCGTGCATCTT
>JALOSH010000476.1 GCA_025458545.1 Hydrogenophaga sp. | reverse complement strand
CTTTGTGTTCCAGAGCTTCCAGCTGCTGGGCAACCTGACCGCGCTGGAAAACGTGATGCTGCCGCTGGAGCTGAGCGGTCGGCGCGACGCCCGCGCCACGGCCACGCACATGCTGCAGCGCGTGGGCCTGGGCGAGCGGTTGGCCAGTTACCCCAAGGTGCTGTCGGGCGGCGAGCAGCAGCGGGTGGCTCTGGCGCGGGCCTTTGTGGTGAAACCAGCCGTGTTGCTGGCGGACGAACCCACGGGCAGCCTCGATTTCGCCACCGGCGCCACCATCATGGAGCTGATGTTCGAGCTCAATCGCGAACTCGGCACGACGCTGGTGTTGGTGACGCACGACCGCGGCATCGCCGCGCGCTGCGAGCGGCGCATCACCATCGAGGCGGGGCAAGCGTCCGAACTGGCCGAGACCGAAGCCTGAGCTGAGAGCACTCAGCAGGAAGCGTATCGCCGCAAGCAGCCGCTGCGCTGCGGCCATGCGCGGGGGGCGGATAATCGTCGGATGTCTTCTCCCAAAGTGCTGGGCGTGCGCCTGAAAACCGCGCCGCAATCCATCGTCGAAATCTATTTCGAACCGACCCGGCGTGACGCTCGCATGCGGCAGTTCATCGACCGCGTGAAAGAAGCGAATGTGCGCCTGATCGAGGCCGACGGCATGCGCCTGGCCAAGCTGGCCGGCAGCCATGGCCACCAGGGCGTGGCCGCGCGGGTACAAGAGCTGCCTCAGGTGCGTTCGCTCGATGAGTTGCTCGAAGGCCTGGAGGCCGATGGCAAAGCGCCGCTGCTGCTGGTGCTGGACGGCATCACCGACCCGCACAACCTGGGCGCCTGCCTGCGCGTGGCCGACGGTGCCGGTGCGCAAGCGGTGATCGCGCCCAAGGACCACGCAGCCGGCATCAACGCCACCGTGGCCAAGGTGGCCAGCGGCGCGGCCGAGACCATGCCGTATTTCATGGTGACCAACCTGGCGCGCACCCTGAACGAACTCAAGGAGCGCAACATCTGGATCATCGGCACCAGCGACGACGCGCCGAAGACGCTGTACCAGGTGGACCTGAAAGTGCCGGTGGCTCTGGTGCTGGGCGCCGAAGGCGACGGCATGCGCCAGCTCACCCGCAAGACCTGCGACGAATTGGTGAGCATTCCCATGGCCGGCGCGGTGGAGAGCCTGAACGTCTCGGTGGCCAGCGGTGTGTGCCTTTATGAGGCGCTGCGCCACATCCCAGCCTTCACGCCTCGCTCTGTTGGCCGTGGTCGCGGCCACCAGCTTGCTGGCCGCCTGCACCCAGGAGCAGCAGAACCAGATCAGCCGCGATATCCAGAACTGGACCGGGACCAACGGCGTGTTGGAGGTGTACGCGGGCGACAAGGTGGTGCGCCGTTTCCTGAAGGTCGACAAGATCAGCACCGCGCTGGGGACCACCGATGGCCAGCCGCGCGCCTACCGGTACGGCTACGGCACGCTCGACGAGAACCTGAACATGCTGGTGGACCCCGGCGAAAAGAAGGTGTACTTCGAGATCAGCGACTACACCAATTCGGTGTTTTTCGAGAGCCCGCGCTGAGCGGGTGTGGGCGGTCGGCGGGCGCTTCGGCGTTCAGACGAAGCCCAGGGCGCCCAGCACCGCGCCGGCACCGATGAGCCACAGCAGGTGGATCTTGGTGCGCCACACCAGCAGGGTGGCCGCAGCGGTCAGCAGCCACAGTGGCCAGTCGCTGGCCGGTTGGCTGTGGGTGGCGCTGAGCAGCCAGCCGGTGGCGATCAACAAGGCGATCACGATCGGCGCCATGCCGGTCTTGAAAGCCCGCACGGCGAGCAGTTCGCGGTTGCGGTGCGCCCAGCGCGTGGCGGTGTAGGTCAGCACCGACGAAGGCAGCATGATCGCCAGCATGGTCACCAGCACACCGAGCAAGGCCATGCCCCAGGCCACGGAGCCACCGGCCAGGCCACCGCCCGCGTTCAGGCCCACATTCCAGCCCAGCAAGGCGACGAACAGCACATTGGGCCCCGGCGCCGCCTGCGAGAGGGCAATGGACGAGTTGAACTGCGCGTCGCTGAGCCAGGCCTGCTCGTTCACCAGGTAGCGGTGCATGTCGGGCGCGGTCGTGATGGCGCCACCCACCGCCAGCAGCGATAGCGAGGCGAAGTGGGTGAACAGGTCCACCCAGTTCGCCAGTGTGGGCGCCATGCTCATGCCGGGCGACCTTCTAGCCGACGCAGTACGCGGTAGGCCCAGACACAGGCGCTGCCACCAATGCCCAGCAACACCCACAACAGCGGCCAGCGCAGCAAGGCGATGGCCACAAAGGTGGCCACGGCCAGCGCGATGCAGACCGCCAACCCCATGGCGTTTTTGTCCAGCGCGGCAATGAGCTTGATGCCGGTGGCGGTGATCAGGCCGGCCGCCACCGCGCCCATGCCCTTGAGTGCGCCTTGTGCGGCTGCCGTGTCGGCGACGCTGCCGTACAGAGCGGCCAGCAACAACACGATGACCAGTGGCGCGGCCAGCATGCCCGAGAGCGCCGCCAGTGCGCCTGGCAGACCGAAGTAGCGACCGCCGATCATCAGCGAGAGGTTGACCACATTGGGGCCGGGCATGATCTGGGCCACCGCCCAGTCTTCAACGAACTGGTCGCGCGTCATCCACTGCTTCTTCTCCACCAGCTCGCGCTGGACCACCGCCAGCACACCGCCAAAACCCTGCAGCGCCAGCCAGGTGAAAGAGAGGAACAGGTCTGTTTTGGAGCGCGGGCGCGGCTGCGCGGCAAATTATCGGCTTCGACCCGGCCCAAGCAGCCGCCCGTGTGCTCTGAACAGACGCCCGCGACCGTTTCTGAACGGCGGGGATCTCAGGCCGATGGCCGGGAGCCGGCCATCAATTCGCTCAACACCGGCACGGTGACCGGTTTGGTGAGGAAACCTTGAATGACCGGGATGGTGCTGGCCCGGTCCCGGTCGGCCGACGAACCCGACGAGGTCAGCATCACCATGACCACATTGTTCTTGCCCTGCAGCAGATCCGTGGCTGCCATCTCGAAGCCCGACATCATGGGCATGTTGATGTCCAGCAGGATGCAGGTTGACTGTGTCATCGGATCGGATCGGAAGAAGCTCAACGCGTCGATTCCGCTTTCAAAAATCAGAATCTCGCCACCGAATCCGCTGCGCCGGATCATGATTTCGTGGAAGACGTTGTCGGCCTCGTTGTCATCGATCAGGATGAATCGCTCGAATGCACTCATTCGTGAATTTCTTTCAAGTCTGTGGCCATCGGGCAGGCAGCGCCAGCTCAAAGCGGCTGCCTTGCCCCGGCGTGGATTGGACACCGATCCGACCGTGGTGCAGGTCGGCGATGCGTCGGCAGATGGACAGGCCGATGCCCGAACCCGCAAAGTCTTTTTTGCTGTTCAGGCGGGTGAACATTCCAAAGATGTGGTCGATCTGTTCGGCCGGTATGCCAATCCCGTTGTCGGCCACGCTCAACAACCATTCATCCCCATCCCGCCGTCCGCCGATCTGCACCACCGGCTTGCGGTCTTTGGGGCAGAACTTCAACGCGTTGGCCACCAGGTTTTGCATCAACACCCGCAGCAAGGTGGCGTCGCCCTCCACCACGGGCAGGGGCCCTGTCGTGATGTGGGCTCCGGTGCGCTCGATGGTCGCGTGCAGGTCCGACATCACATCGCTGACCACGGTGTCCATGGCCACGGCCGACAGGGTGACCGCATGGCGGTCCATGTGGAGAAATTCGAGCAGGTCGTCCAGCAGGGTCTTGATGCGTTGGCTGCCGCTTTGCACAAAGCCGAGATAACGCTGCGCATGGGCGGGCAGGGCGACCGACGGATCTTCGGCGATCAGGCCGGTGAAGTTGGTGATGGTGTTGATGGGCTCTCGCAGATCGTGCGAGACGATGTGGATGAACCGCTGTTGTTCAAGCGCCTTGTGTTCCAGCAGGTTGACGGTGTCTTGCAGCGTGGCCTCTCGCGCGCGAATGGTGTGGATGTCGTGCCACCGGATGACCACACCGATGATG
>JALOSH010000109.1 GCA_025458545.1 Hydrogenophaga sp. | reverse complement strand
CACGTCTCCCATCATCAGGCCGTTGTTGGGCAAGCCCGGCCCGCTGACCCGAACATAGCGGATGGCGTTGTTGGGGTTGTTGGAGAAGTTGACGGTTCCGTTGTTGTTCGGACGCTGCACAAACACTTCCAGACCCACCTCAAAACGGCTGCGCGGCGCATTGTCGAAAAAGGTAGAGCTGTCCAGAATGGATTGTGGAATGGTCTGCTCACGTTGCCGAATCGCAGCACGGATGAACACATCAACAGGGCGCTGATTGCCGATCAGCCACCACTGGGTTCCGCTGGGGCGCGAGCCAGGGAACCTCTTGGCGGTCAGGATGCGGTTGTCGATGAAACCATTGCGGTCGCGGAACTTGATGTTGAGCAAGGCTTCGTCACGCCCATCCTGACGCGGGATGTAGCGCATCAGTTCCGGAAGGTTGAACAGGGCGCCGTCCATGTCGGCACTGGTGAACAGCCCGTAAAAATAGGACTCCGGGTTGTACCCGTTGTGCAGCTGGCCACGAAGTTCTGGCATTCAAGCGCGACATTCCGCAACCGGCGGTTTGCAGTATCTGGGTTGGGTGCCCGGGTCAACGCTGGTACGGCGAAACAACGTTCCAACTCTGTCTTCGCGAAGTCCAGATCGCGGATATTGAACGTGGCGGTACCTACCGTGGCGGTGCCAACAACTGAGATGCTGTTGGAGCTTGTTCCGGCCAATGGCACCGAGGGTGCGGTTGGATTGAGCACATTCGAAATCGTGGGAGCGCCGTTGTCAAAGGTGATGCGGATCTGATCGAGCATCTGGTCTGCCCCCGTACCGCTGCCGCCCACAAAAGGCGAAGACACTGGATCAAAGGTAGCGGGATCAACCCCGGCGCTTCTCAGAACCGAGGCGAGCTGGGTGACCACATTGGCCTTCACCGCTTCGAGCACAGCAAGATCCAGAGTGCCCAGAGATGCCGAGTTGGTCAACAACGCAAACGGGTCTCCAACGCTGTTCAGCTGAGCTGCAATGGCCGTGGTCAACGGGGTCACGTTGGCTGTGGATTCAGACCCTACCGCTGGTTTGCTACCGATCACACTGATCATCGGGTTGATCAACCCATCAGGGTCGGTCACCACCACAGCGAACGGCGCCTGACTGGCCGCAGTGAGTACACACCGGTAGCTGCCTGTCGGCCCGGTGGTTACGGGGTCGTTGGAACACACGGACGCACCGGTACGGTCCCTGACACTGACCGTCGCGTTGGGCAGTGCCGCTCCGATGGCAGCCGTGCCAACCAGGGTAGCCACAGGAGAAGCCACTGGCGGCGAAATGGGTGTGGAACCGCCTCCACCGCCACATGCAGCCAACAAAGAACTCAAGAGCAATAAGGCAAATGCCTTGAGGTCTGAAGTGCGCACTTTCTGCATGAAGCTTCTCCTTTGGTGAACAACTTTTGGATAGACGATTCCAGATTGTGTAACTTTTCGAAACAACTCTACAGATGTCCAACGAAAAAGTCCACTAACGGCGGAATCAAGAATCAAGTGCATCTCCCAACCGGCCAGGCACCGGGTCGGGAAAGCACTGAAAACAGCTCAGGGCTGAAGCCCTCTTACGGCGCCGCTGGTATGTTCAATGACACCGAAGCCCGGTTCAAACCTGGCAGCCACAGCGGAAACAGCCCAGTACCCGTGAGCGACAAGCCGGTGAATTCGGACACGTTCACCGTGCTGCCGTCGCTGGCGGTGACGCCGGTGGCGGGGCGGCGGTTCAGATAGCCTGTGTCTGGCGAGTTGATGGCCATGGCTTCGGTCACCGTGGCGCCGGTCCCGAAGTTGATGACGCGGCTGCGCTGGAAGGTCTGCGGCGTGCTGGTGGTGTCGACGCTGAGCACGGTGTTGCGGCTGTCGGTGATGTTGGCCGCCGCCTGGAGGGCGCCCGTCAGGTCGAGGCCCCAGTTCTCGGTGACTCGACCCACTGCGGGCATGCTGATCGGGTTGCGGCGGTTCAGAAAAAGCAACTCACCGTTTTCGTTGATACCGATCACCACCAAAGCACCGCCACCGCTGCGAAAGCCGTACATCCGGTCGGTCGGACCGTCTCTCGTGTCCCTGATGTTGAAGCCACCATCGGCTCGTGCACTCAAGATGACCAGGGCGCGTTCTTCCGGTGTGTCTACTTGACAGGCATCAAAGGGTTCGCACCACTCCAGTGCGGTGAAACGTCCGTCGGCGGCCAAGCTGAAGTTGCCTCGAGATGCCGCCATGAGACCGCCTTCCGGGTAAAGCGCAATGGCATTCCATGTGCCGGCCAGATCGCTCAAAGCGTGCGATTGGACCGGGATCACCAATCCGAGCCGCGCCACACCATCTTCCACCGAGCGCACCAAGCCCACGCCCGCAGGCCCCATCACCAGTTGCCCGCTCGGCACGTTGTATCGGCAGTTGCCCGCCGGCACCAGGTTGGTCAAGGGTTCGGCCGGGTCATCGTCGTCGAAGGTCAGCGCTGCTGCATCGATGCGGCCTTCGACCACAAAGTGCTGCCCGATCTGACCGCTGGGCGCGGCAAACAGGATGCGGTAGCGCCCGGTGCGAAGACTGTTGCAGTTGGAAGCGCGCGCGGCCAACAGCAAATCTGGCGGGAGGCTGGGCACGCCGATGCTGGGCGAGGGCAGGGCGCCAGGCGCACTGGCGATGACGCGCTCGCGCAATTCCGTCAGGGTAGCGCCAGCGGAGTCCAGCGCCGCCTGCAGTGCGTCGAGCGCTTGGTCGTAAGCGTTACCGGGAGTGGTACCGCTGGGTGGAACCAAGGCGGCCGTGAACGGGTTGCCGATGGCAGCGGTGTTGATGCCCGCGCCCGCGACGGTGGCCAACACGCTCGAGACCGCCTGGTCCACTCGGGTCGGCGTGAGCCGGTCGACCACCAGGTTGTCCCATAACGTTGACGGCGCAGCGCCTGCCAGATGGGCCACGGCCAGATCGGTCAAGGGCGAGATGTTCGCCCGCGCACTGGCGCCGGTGCCAACGGCCACAGAGTGGAGAACGGCGCCGCCTGCGGTGGTGACGCGCAGCACGCAGGGCAGCCGACCGCTACTGACGCTGACGTCAAAACCACCGTCGGCTCGGCTGGTGGCGCTGCCGGTGCCGCGATCACACCTGACTTCGACCGGTGCCGATGCGATGGCAGCACCCGTGGCGGCGGTGCCCGAAAGGGTGAGCGTCAGGCTTTCGGGTGTCGGCGCGGGCGGCGCGGCGCCGCCGCCGCCGCCGCCACAGGCAGCCAGCATCAAGCCCAAAAGAAGCGGCATGGTCCGCCATGGAAAGCACCGATTGTTCATGTTGGATCTCCAGGAATGGGTTTGTTTGGGATGTCGAGCTGCGAACGCAGGACGCGCTGCCATCCGTACTCTGGACAAACCGGTGTCTGGGCACCATCCGACTGAGGTTATGCACCCGCCCCATTTGGGGGAACGCTGGATGGCCGCAGATGGAGGCTCGATCCGCCAAAGGTTATAGACCGTCAATACGCGGGTGCATCGCGTGTGCGAACGCGAACTGCGTGTTAACTTGTACCAACCGCTCGAAACCCCTGTCGACCAGGCATGGGAAGAGCCATCACCGATGGACAAAGACCGGAGAGGAGGCCTGCATGCGGGCACTGATCGTTGACGACCATTCCATGTTCTGCGACGGACTCAAGTTGCTGCTCAAAACGCTGGGCGTGGCGTCTCATGTCGCTTCCTGCACACGCACCGAGCAAGCCCTTTCACTGGTCAAAGCCGAGCCATGGGATCTGATCCTGGTGGACTGGAACATGGGCGCGGGTTCGACCGGCGGCGCGGAATTGATTGCTCTGTTCATGGCCTTACAGCCGCAGACCCGGGTGGTGGTCATTTCGGCAGAATCCCGGGCGCAGAGGGTGCACGAGGCCATCGAGGCCGGTGCAGTAGGTTTCGTACCCAAAGAGGCTTCATCCGAACTGCTGATCGATGCCATCCGCATCACCTCGCACGGTGGTATCTACCTGCCAGCCAGCGTCCTGAACGAACCGGTCCGTGACGCCTCCGACCACAAAGCCACCGGCGTGCTGTCGCTGCAAGCTGCCTACCCTCAGCTCACGCCACGGCAGATCGATGTGCTGATTTGCACCGTCAAAGGGCAGTCCAACAAACTGATCGCACGATCGCTTGGCATCTCGGACGGCACCGTCAAGCAGCACCTCAATGCCATCTACCGAGAGCTTTGCGTAGGAAGTCGCACCGAAGCCATCTACCAGTTGGCCAGTCGCGGCGTGAAGGTGTTCTAGTGGCCGAAGCTCTGGACCCCACGATCCGCGATGACGCCCAGGAGGCCATGCTGCGGCTGCGTGTGGGCACCAGCAATCGGGTGCTGCTGGGCGTTTGCGGCGCTGGCGCTGTGGTTGCGACGCTGGCCTGGTCGTCCGAACACTGGCACTGGATCGCGCTGTGGTACGGCACGGTGCTGGCCAGCCAGGCTTTTCGCATCTGGAGTGAAGTGCATGCCTGCCAGGTGGATTCGGGGCGCCCACTGGCGCAACGCATCAAACTAGCAGGAGCTTCTGCGCTGGGTTCGGGTCTGTCCCAGGCCATCGCTTTGGGGTTTTTCCCTTTGATGGATGCCTTCGAGCAGTCGCTGCACACCGTGATCCTCCTGGTCATGGCCACAGGAGCTGTGGTCTACACAGCGGGCCACCAGCGGACCTACTTCCCTTATCTCGTGCCCATCATTGCCGGGCTGGTGCTGGCTTGGTGGACGCTCTCGGCGGCAGCGGAAGAGCGGCCATGGCTTGCGGGCGGGTTCGGCCTCCTGATCGCTGTCTATGGTTTCAACCTGGTTGGTTATGCCCGCGACACCTGGGCCATGTTCATCAACGCGGCGGCCATGCGCCACCACGAGGCCGAGCAAAGTCGGCATCTGGCGGCGGCTGTGCGAGCGGCTGAAGCCGCCAGCCAGGCCAAGACTCGCTTTCTGGCCGCGGCCAGCCACGATCTGCGGCAACCGATCCACACCATTGCACTGCTGACCGGCGTGCTCAAACTGAGGCACCAGGAAGACACGAGCACCGAGGTGGTTGCCTTGCTTGACTCAGTGGTGCAAAGCCTGTCGCAACAGCTGGATGACCTGCTCGACATCTCTAAATTGGATGCAGGCGTGGTCAAGGTCGCAGCCCAGCCGTTGTCGCTGCAGCGCTTCCTACGCCGACGGCTGGACGAGGTCGAAAGCGAGGCAAAGGCCAAAGGCCTGGCCTTACGGCTCGACGGAACGGAGGAAGTTACAGTCTGCGCCGACCCCAACCTGCTGGAGCGGATTCTGCGCAACTTGCTGAGCAACGCGGTCAAGTTCACCGAGCGCGGAGAGGTGGCGCTGAGTTTGAACGTACAAGGAGAATGGGCAGCGATCACAGTGCGCGACACAGGTTGTGGCATTGCACCCGAGCATCAGGAGGAAGTTTTTCACGAGTTCGTGCAACTCAACAACCCGGAGCGCGACCGCGCCAAAGGCATGGGGCTGGGGCTGTCCATTGTCAGTCGGCTGTGTCGGCTGATGGACGTGACGCTGAAACTGCAGTCAGCACCTGGAACAGGCTCGAGCTTTGAACTGCTGCTGCCTTTGCACACCGTGTCGGCCCATGAAGCGGGGCTGCCAGTGGCCAGCCAGATCAGCCCGCATTTGGACCTCACGGTGCTGGTGGTGGACGACGAAATCGGTGTCCGCCACGCAACCGCTCTGCTGCTTGCGGAGCTGGGCTGCCGTTGTCTGCAGGCGGAAAGCCTTGACGATGCACTGCGTGAATCTCGGGACCAGCGACCCGATTTCGTCATCGCCGATTTCCGATTGCGCGGAGCGGAAAACGGCATCGAGGTGGTGCGTACCTTGCGCGAGCGCCACCCCGACCTGCCCGCAGCCATCGTCAGCGGCGACATTGGGTCCGCCCAACTACAGGCCATTGAACTGGCTGGTCTCCCCCTGCTGCACAAGCCAATGCGGCTGGATTCGCTGGTGCAGTTGCTGAGCCTGCCGCATCAAAGCTCGCGTACGTCTGCCCCAGATCGCCCGCCCATGTAAAACTTGCCGAACAAGCCCATGACAGCCTCAAATCCGAGCACTCCCTTCAATCGGTGGCTGGCGCGCGACTTCATCGAATTCACCGACACCGACGTGTTCGATCTGGTCATCGTTGGCAGCGGCTACGGCGCAGCGATGGCGGCGGCAACCTTTGCAGGCTGCACCACGGCCGAGGGCCAACCGCTGCGCATCGCCCTGCTGGAGCGCGGGTGCGAAATGCTGCCCGGTGCCTTTCCCTCCACGCTGGACGAACTGCCAGGCCATGTGCGCCTGTCGCGTGGCGGCGAAAAGCCGATCGGACGCCCCGAGGCCTTGTTCGATGTGCGACTGGCTGGCGATGTGAATGCGCTGGTGGCCAACGGTCTGGGTGGCGGATCGCTGATCAACGGTGGCGTGATGGTGGAGCCGGACTGGGGCAGCTTTGATTCGCGCCTGCCCCCCGGCGTTGAAACCGATTTGAATGTGCAATGGATCGAAGAAGCACGGCAGATGCTGGGGGCGAAGGTGCAGGACGGTGCGGGCAATTGGATGGCGAACACGATGCAGCGGCACGCCCACGTCGCCCCACACTATCCATTGAAGAAAACAGTGGCTCTGCAGCGGCTTGCAACGGCAGATACCGGCCAGCGACTCGATGCCTTACCCAACGAGCCCGCCGCCATCACCGTGCGTCTGAATGCCGATGACAACGCCGAGCAGGCCGTGGCGCTGGCGACCTGCAGCCTGTGTGGCGACTGTCTCACCGGCTGCAATGTGGGTGCCAAAGCCTCTTTGGACACCAACCTGCTGGTGGATGCTCAGCGCCGCGGCCTTCAGGTGTTCACGTCCGCCTCGGTGCCGCGCCTGAACCGGACCAACGGCCTGTGGGCGCTGGACGTGGTGCACACCGACCCCCAGGTCCAGGGGCGCCGCACGGCGCCCGTCACTGTCAGGGCCCACAAAGTGGTGCTGGCGGCAGGCAGCCTGGGCAGCACAGAAATCCTGCTGCGATCCAGAAAGGGGCGCCGGGGCTTGCAGCTCTCCGCTCGGCTGGGCGAACAGTTCTCGCTCAACGGCGACAACACCGCGACCGTGCGCTTTGAAAACGACGTGAACGCCTTGGCGGATGAGGCTCTTCCCCTCACAGATTCCCAGGGCGTTTCTCCCCGCCGCATCGGTCCTGAGATCACCCACATGCTGCGTTGGCCCGCCGATGCCAGTGGTCCTGGGTTTCTGGTGCAGGAGTTTTCGGTGGCCGCCCCGCTGCGCGGCCTGTTTCAG
>JALOSH010000108.1 GCA_025458545.1 Hydrogenophaga sp. | reverse complement strand
AGGAACGTCAAGCAGCGCCAGCCGTTGCAACCAGCGCAGGGCGGTGGGGGCGTCCAGCCAGTGACCGCCAGTGACCCACCTGTTCACTGTGAACAGGGAAACCGGCAACCCCCGAGCGTCCAGGCCCACGGCGATCAGGTGCGAAGGATCGGACCGCGGCCCCGTGCCCGCGCTGCGGCGACCGCTACGCGTCGCGTGCGCGAACAGGTGCACATGCCCGTGTTCCAGACCGCCCGCGCGGTGGCAGTGGTAGAAAAACTGAAAACCCTGCTGAGGGTCTCGCACGTCAGAAGGCGGGTAGTGCTCCATGCCCAACACCGGCACACCGCCCACCCAGCTCTGGATCAGAGAACCGGCGTCTGCGGTGGCACGGGAAAAGCCGTCCAGACTGAGCTGAGCCGCACGCAAGGTGTTGCTCAGCTCGGCCGCAGACAGCTGTTGGATGGGCAGGCGCATGGGTCTTGGTCGCGCTGGACCCCCAAAACTTACTTATTTCTTGGCGGCACAGGCGCCACACTTCTTTGCGGCGCAAGCGGCGCACTTCTTTGCCTTGCAGGCAGCGCACTTCTTGGCCTTGCAAGCCGCGCATGCAGCGCATTTCTTGGCAGCGCAGGTGGTAGCCGCGCGGCAGCCGGCGGCGCAAGCCGCGCTGGCACAACCGGTCAGAGCTGCAGACGCGGTGACGACGGCTGTGGCCAGTGCGCGGGAAAGGTTGGTGCTGAGAGCGTTCATGGTGAAGTCCTTTTTTTGACGGTGGAGGGATTGGTAACACGAGAAAACAGGGCCCAGCGAGGGCGGGGCAACGCAATGCGTCGGGCGTGTGGTGGTGCAGCGGTTCACTGGTTCTTCAAGGTCAGCCAGTTCTGGTTTGCTTTTTGGATGTGACCGGGTATGTCGGCCTGCCAGCGCTTTTGAACGCCAGGGCTCAGGTTGAGGTACAGCTTGCCGTCCACCACGGCGAACGCATGGGGATCGATGTCGGGCTTGGCCCCCTGCGCCACGCCGAAGGCACAGTAGCCACCGTATTGCGGCTCATAGCGCGCCGGGTCGGCCTGGAAGGTGTCCCGGTGGCTGGCACTGGCAAACCAGTAGGTTGCGCCGTTCCAGGTGGCGCTGAACTCGGGCACCCCTTTCACCGGCTTACTCATCAGAAAATAGGCCACGGGGTCGTAACCCTGCACCGCCACGCCCTGGGCATTGACATTCACGGCGCCTGTCGCCCGTGCAGCCAGGGGCAAGAGGCTGGCACAACCGGCCAAGGCCGTCGCCAGCAGATGGCGCCGGGTCTGCCCGGCGTTGAGGGTGGATTCGAGGGAGGTGTATGTGCTGGTCATGGGGATCAGTTTGCCCAGCCGACCAAAGCAAGTCCTCACCAAACCATCACGGACTCCTCATGAATTTCGCCCGCCTTGTGCGCAGACAAGAGTAGGGACCGTGGGGTCAGCTCGTTCAGGGCCCTTCGATGTTGCTGGGTCTACAAAACATCACGGGCATCTCACCGCTTTGTGAGGACTTCCGATGTTCGAACGTCTTCAATAGCAGCGGGCAATTCGCCTGTTTCAAGGAGATGAACGATGAGAAGACTTTTCCACAGAAGTCTGGCGGCGACCACCGCAGCGGCTGCTTCATTGGCTTTGGCTGCATGCGGCGGAGGCTCTGACAACACCGAGGCCACCGCAGGGACGCCCACCGCCCATTGGAGCAACGCCGCCGCAGAAGAGGCTGTTGGGGGCAACCCGTCTTCCGAGGGGAGGGTGCTGGCCGTAGACGCTGGGGCTGCCACCCAGGAGCCCCTTTGAGCGACCCCGCAGAACCAGGCAGCCACACCCCCCCCCCCAGACGCCACCGTTATCCACACAAACCTTCAGGAATCCATCATGAAAACCATGTTCTCTTTAAAAGCTTCCATGATTGCCATGGCCGTCGTCGCATCCATTGGAACAGCCACCCAAGCGGTGGCCGACGACCGTTCGCGCGACGGCGTGAGTTACGAGATCACTGTCACGAATCTGACCGGCGGACAGCAGTTCACGCCCATTCTCGCGACGACGCACATGCCGAGCCTGAGTTTGTTTCAGCTGGGTAGGCCCGCCAGCACCGAGCTCGCTACGCTCGCTGAAGAAGGCAATGTGGCACCGCTGGCGGCCGCGCTACGCGCCAACACAGAAGTCTTCCAAGTGGTCAATGGCAACGGTCTGACCCAGCCAGGCGCTACCACCACCTTGACTGTGAATGGTCGGGGCGGCACCGGCGCATCCCGCATCAGCGTGGCCGCCATGCTGATCCCCACCAACGACACCTTCTTTGCGGTCAACAGCGCCACGCTGCCGAGGCCGGGCGAAACCCTGGCGTTCACCGTACCTGCCTACGACTCTGGGACCGAGGTCAATGACGAGTTGTGCGCTTCGATACCCGGCCCCTTATTTGCCGAATGCAACGGCAGCGGTGGTGGCGCCGCCCCATCGGGTGGTGAAGAAGGCTTTGTCCACATCAGCGCAGGCATGCACGGCATCGGTGACTTCAAACCTTCGAACCGCGACTGGCGCAATCCGGTGGCTCGCATCACGATCCGGCGTGTTCGTTGATGCGTTGAGGCAAAAGGGCATGCCTTTTGGGTGCGGCCGACTTTGTGGACGGGCAGCACGGAAGCGGGATGCCCCGTTCGTGTTGCGCGCAGCCTGCGCTTTCTGGCTCACGCGCCAAACGGCTAGCGTTGTGCCTTTTGCAGTTGCTGCAGCAGCTCGGGCAGCAGCGCCCGGGCTGCCGATTCGCCCGCGATTTGCGCCTGCACGAAGTAGCTCGAACGGGGACTGGCGGCGTAGTCCATGTCGGGGTGGATCAGGAAGTCGGCCAGGCGGATTTCCGGGTCGATGCGGCTTCGCCGTTGAGCATCGCGTTCCAGCAGACGAGGTGACGTGCCAGCAGGGGCTTTTCCGGCCCGCGCCGACACGTCGACCGCGATGACGAATCGTGCGCCCGCCTGACGGGCCGCGCGCACAGCCACGGGCAGTGACTCGTCGGCGTCTTCGTACTCGGTGCCCTGGATGCCCACGGGAGAGATCACACCGGGCACCGCGCTCGAAGCCCTGACCGCCACGCCAGCGTTGCCCCGTTGAAAGAACACCGGCTGCTTGTTGTCGCGGCGGGTGGCGGTCACGATCAGCCGCCGGGGCAGTTGCTCCAGCGACGCGTTGCCCAGGCGGTCGTTCACGTAGTCCTGCAGGCGCTGCCCGAGGATCCAGCCACGGTCGGCGAACGGCGAGGGGTCGAACAGGGTGAGCGGTCCGCCGCTGCGCGCAGCGGCATCCAGCTGCGCGGCATTGAAACCCGAGGCCCAGAAGGCACCGAGCAGTGAACCCACGCTGGAGCCGACGACCAGGTCCACCTCCACCCCGGCTTCTTCCAGCACCTTCATGACGCCGATGTGTGCATAGCCTCGCGGGCCACCGCTGCCCAGCACCAGGGCCACGCGGGGTGGGGTGTCAGGGGGTGTGGCGGTGGTCTGCGGCACTGGGCTGTCGGGTGCGTCATGGTTGAAGGCGGCACAGCCCGGCAGACCCGCCGCCATCAGCAGGCTGAGCAGCACGGCACGCCGCTGGTTCATGGCCGCGCCTTTCGCTTCGGTTTCGCGGCGGGGGCGGCGAGCGACGCTGCTTCCGGCAGGCTCAACCCCAGACCGATGCGCGCCATGAAGTCGGCGGGCAGCGCGTCTGCCACGCCAGGTGCCAGTTTCAGGTGTTGCATCACATTGGCCTGGGTGATGCTGGCCATGCCGTGCAGGGTAGACCAGATGAACATGGCCTGGCGATCGGCCTGCGCGTGTTGCGCAGGATCGTGGCCATGCATCGCGCGCAAGCTGTCGCGCAGCAGGTTGAAGGCGCGCACCGCTTGTTGCACCAGCGCCGGGTGCTGCGCCGGTTCGGGCCAGGGCGTGCCGAACATCAGCCGGTATTCCAGCGGTTTCAAGCGCGCGTAGTCCAGGTAGGCATGGCCCATGGCTTCCAGGTCTTGTTCGGGTTGGCCGGTGCGGGGCCGCTCGTCCAGGTGCTGCGCAAAGTCGGCAAAGCAGCGCCGCATGATCTCAGCCAGCAGATGGTCGCGGCTCTCGAAATGGCGGTAGGGCGCCTGGTGCGAGATGTCGAGTTTGCGCGCCACATCGCGCATGCTCAGGCTCTCCACGCCGTGCTCGGCGATCACTTCGCGCGCCGCTTGCACGCAGGCTTCCTTCAGCGAAACGGCTGGGACCGGTTGTTTGCTCATGGGCTCGATGGTGTCAAAAGTCGGACTTCAGTGTCCATGGCCGCGGGTCATGCCCGCCATCACCTGGCCCATGATGCGGATGCGGCCCCAGCGCGGTGTGAGCGCCAGCGACCAGCCCAGCAGCTTGGCCAGGAAGCCGGGGCGCACGGTACCCAGGCGGCCCAGTGCATCGAGGCTGACACGCGCCACCACCTGCGGGTTTTCGGCCTGGGCCATGTGCATGCGCGATCGTTCGGCAAAGCCCGAACGCACCGGGCCGGGCGCCACCGCCATCACTTGCACGCCCTGCGCAGCCCACTCGCCGCGCAAACCTTCGGCCAGGGTCTGCACGTAGGCCTTGGTGGCTGCGTAGTTCGCCGAGCGGGGCACGCCCTGAAACGCCACCACCGAACTCAGCAAGACCAGACCACCCCGCCCGCGCTGCACCAGGCGCTGACCCAGACCCCAATTCAGCGCGGCAAGCGACGTGCAATTCACCTGCACCATGTCCAGCTCGGTGGCCAGCGCGTTCTCCAAGAACAGCCCCGAGGTGCCAAAGCCCGCCGCACACACCACCAGACCCACATCGCGCCCGGCGCTGTCGTCCAGCACCTGCTGAACACCTTGCGCGTGCGACAGATCGGCGGGCAGCACCTGGCACTGCACGCCGTGCACCTGCGTCAGTTCAGCGGCCAGCTGTTCCAGCCGCTCCTGCCGCCGCGCCACCAGGATCACATGCACGCCGCGCCGCGCCAGATCTTCCGCGAAGGCACGGCCGATGCCGTCGGACGCACCGGTGACGACAGCCCAGGGACCGTATTGCTGGGCAAAGGCCGACGTGCTCGAGATCATGGGGAAGTCCTTCCAAAGTTGACACTGTCTACAAGTGTGCAGCACAATGGTAGACACTGTCAACATCGGAGTCCCACCGTGGCCGCCAACCTCTCGACCCCTGCCATCTGGCCGCGTCAACGGTTCATGGAGATCCACCATGCGTTGATGGCACGCCAGCCCTTGCTCACCGTCTTTGCCTGGCTGATGCTGGCCTTGATGGTGCCGACCGCGCTGCTGCTGGCATGGGACGACCGCACCTGGCGCGACGTCGCCATCTGGGCCAAGCCACTGAAGTTCATGGCCTCCACCGCCTTGTTCGCGTTCACCACCGCTTGGTTCGTGGGCCTGCTGCCCGAGCCCTTGCGCCGTTCGCGCAACGTGCGAGTCCTCGCGTGGACGGTGGTGCTGACGGCCACCTTTGAAGTGGGTTACATCAGCCTGAAGGCGGCGCTGGGCGAAGGCTCGCACCACAACGTGGGCGACCCGCTGCACGCGGCTCTGTTTGGCCTGATGGCGCTCGCCGCCGTGATGCTGACCGCCACGCAAGGCGTGTTGGCCTGGCTGATCGCTCGCCACAGTGCCACGCGGGACACGGTGTTCACACAAGCCGTTGTTCTCGGGCTTTTGATGACCTTCGTGCTCGCCACCGCCAGCGGCTTTCTGCTCGGTGGACAGCAGCCGCCAGCGGGAGCCGGCTTGCCTTTGGTGGGCTGGCACATCGGCGGCCCCGATGCCCGCCCGGCACACTTTCTGGGCGTGCATGCCCAGCAGTTGCTGCCCCTGGCAGGCTGGGCGCTGCAGCGCGGTCGCGTCACCCATGCCGCCAGGTGGCTGGCGGGGGTGGCGGCAGGCTATGGGTTGCTGTGGGTGCTGCTCATGGGGTGGGCGCTGCCGTAACATGCGTTCGGCACTTCGCCGCCGCATGTGGGAACCCATGGACCACCTCGACCTCCTCATCGACCTGCACCTGCGCAACCCTCGCCAAGGCCCGGGCAGTGACGAGCAGACCGCGCTGGCCCTGCGCCTGACCGGCCTGGACCCTGCCGCACCGCTGCGAGTGGCCGACATCGGCTGCGGTACCGGTGCGTCCACCCTGGCGCTGGCCGGGTTGCTGCCGCGGGCGCGTATCACCGCGGTGGACTTTCTCGCACCGTTCCTTCAGCGGCTTCAACATCGTTGCGAAGCAGCGGGCGTTTCCAGCCGTGTCACGCCGCTGGAAGCGTCCATGGATTCGCTGCCGTTGGGCGATGGCCAGTTCGACCTGCTCTGGTCCGAAGGCGCGATCTACAACATGGGATTTGAAAGCGGCGTGAAAGCGTGGCGCCGCCTGCTCAAGCCCGGTGGCGTGCTGGCCTTGTCGGAGCTCACCTGGACGACCGGGCATCGCCCGCCCGAACTGCAAGCGCATTGGGAGCGCGAGTACCCCGAGGTGGGCACCGCAGCAGTCAAGCTGGGTGTGCTGGAGCGAAACGGGTACTCGCCACTGGGCTACTTCGTGCTGCCTGCATCCTGCTGGCTCGACAACTACTACCGGCCGCTGCAAGCCGGTTTTGGCGGCTTCCTGACCCGCCAGGCCCACAGCGAAGCGGCGCGTGCGGTGGTGGCCGAACACGAACAAGAGATCGCTCTGTACGAGCAGCACAAAGCGCACTTCGGTTACGGCTTTTACCTGGCCCAAAAAGCGCCTTGAGCGCGCTTCGCGCATCAAAATCGGGGCCGCTTGCGTTAACCTTCGTCTGGATGGCGTCACTCCCGATGCAAC
>JALOSH010000107.1 GCA_025458545.1 Hydrogenophaga sp. | reverse complement strand
CGCCGCGCTGGAGATCACGCTCGCCGGGCCCACGCTGCGCTTCCACACCGACGCCGTCGTGGCCGTGACCGGCGCGCCCGCGCCTGTGACGCTCGACGGCCAGCCGGTGGCCATGTGGCGGGCACTGCCTGTGAAGGCGGGCAGCACGCTGGCCGTGGGCCGCACCCCGGCGGGCGTGCGCCTCGCGCTCGCGGTGGGCGGCGGGCTGGACGTGCCCACCTACCTGGGCAGCCGCAGCACCTTCACGCTTGGCCAGTTCGGCGGCCATGCGGGGCGGCATTTGCGCGCGGGCGATGTGCTGCACCTCGCGGGCACCGCCACGCCGGCGGCGGCGCCCACACCCGCCGCGCTGATCCCCGCCTACGGCCACCACTGGGACCAGCCGCACCGGCGTGCGCCTGATCGGCCCCAAGCCGCAGTGGGCGCGCACCGACGGCGGCGAGGCGGGCCTGCACCCGTCGAACATCCACGACAACGCTTACGCCATCGGCGCCATCGACTTCACCGGCGATATGCCGGTCATCCTCGGGCCCGATGGGCCGAGCCTCGGCGGCTTCGTCTGCCCGGCGGTGGTGGTGAACGCCGAACTGTGGAAACTGGGCCAGCTGCGCCCCGGTGACACGGTGCGTTTTCACCGCCTCTCGCTGGCGCAGGCGGGCGAGCGCGAAGCGGCGGTGGAAGAGGCGTTGTCTTCACTCGCAGGGGCACTGCCTGAGGCGCCACAAGACGACGCCGCAGCCCACACCACGCCGGTGATCTTTGAAGACCCCGCCCGCGAAGATGTGCCCGCCATGGTGGTGCGCCAGGCTGGCGACCGCTATGTGCTGGTCGAGTTCGGCCCGCTGGTGCTCGACATCGAGCTGCGCCTGCGGGTGCACGTGCTCATGACCGCGCTCAAAGAACTGCAGGCGCAGGGCCAGCTGCCCGGCATCATCGACATGACCCCCGGCATCCGCTCACTGCAGCTGCACTTTGACCCGGCGCTGATCGCGCGCGACGCGTTGCTCAAAACACTGATCGCCACCGAGGCCGCGCTGCCCCCGGTGGACGACATGGTGGTGCCCAGCCGCACGGTGCACCTGCCGCTCTCGTGGGACGACCCGCAGACCAAACTCGCCATCGAAAAGTACATGCAGTCGGTGCGGCCTGACGCGCCCTGGTGCCCGAGCAACATCGAATTCATCCGCCGCATCAACGGTCTGGACAGCATCGATGACGTGTTCAAGATCGTGTTCGATGCGCCCTACCTCGTGCTCGGCCTGGGCGACGTGTACCTGGGCGCCCCGGTGGCCACGCCGCTGGACCCGCGCCAGCGCCTCGTGACCACCAAGTACAACCCGGCCCGCACCTGGACGCCGGAAAACGCGGTGGGCATCGGCGGCGCCTACCTCTGCATCTACGGCATGGAAGGCCCGGGCGGCTACCAGTTCGTGGGCCGCACGCTGCAGATGTGGAACCGCTGGCGGCATGGCGAGGTGGGCAGTGTGTTCGAACAGCCCTGGCTGCTGCGCTTCTTCGACCAGATCCGTTTTCACCCGGTGTCGCAAGACGAGCTGCTGCGCATCCGCGCCGACTTCCCGCACGGCGGCTACCCGCTGCGCACCGAAGAGGGCACGTTCAGCTTGAAAGACTACCGCCGCTTTCTCGCCGACAACGCCGAGAGCATCGCGGCCTTCAAGGCCACGCAGCAGGCCGCGTTTGAAGCCGAGCGCGAGCGCTGGGTCGCCGCCGGGCAAGACGTGGTGGCAAGCGAGGCCGACGTGGAAGCGGCCGGGCCGGACAGCGAGATCGACCTGCCCGACGGCGGCCGCCTGATCGCCACCAGCGTGCCCGGCAACGTGTGGAAGGTGGCGGTGAGCGTGGGCCAGCAGGTGCAGGCCGGCGACGTGCTGATGGTGATCGAGTCCATGAAGATGGAGTTCAGCCTGCTCGCACCCGCCAAGGCCACGGTGCACAAGCTCATGTGCGCCCAGGGCGGCTCGGTGGCCGCGGGGCAGAACGTGCTGGTGCTGGTGGAATGAAGCACCCCCCGCGCCGCTTCGCGTCACCCCCCTCAAGGGGGGGCGGCACCAGAGGCCCGGCAGAGCCGGTTCCTCGGTGCCCCTGGATGGGACCGCTTCATGCGTCGCGGGTGACGCTCCGGCGCCATGGACCACAGAAACACTTGTAGACCCTTTTCACGGAGCTCCCTATGGACCTGAGCACTCTCTCATTCGACCTCGCCAACATCAAGGCCGCCTACGCCAGCGGCACCCCGGTGCGCGCGCTGATCGCCGAAGCCATGCGCCGCTGCGCCAGCGACACGCACCACGCCTTCATCCACCGTCTGAGTGACGCCGAGATCGAGCCCTTCATTGCCAGGCTCGACGGCGTGGACACCGCGAGCCTGCCGCTGTACGGCGTGCCGTTCGCAATCAAGGACAACATCGATTTGGCGCACATCCCCGCCACCGCCGGTTGCCCCGAATACGCCTACACACCCACGCAGAGCGCCTTCCTCGTGCAGCAGCTGATTGCGGCCGGCGCCGTGCCGCTGGGCAAGGCCAACCTCGACCAGTTCGCGACCGGGCTCAACGGCACGCGCTCGCCCTACGGCGCGTGCCAGAACGCCTTCAACCCGGCGTTCATCTCGGGCGGCTCCAGCAGCGGCTCGGCCGTGAGCGTCGCCAAGGGCTGGGTGAGTTTTTCATTGGGCACCGACACCGCCGGCTCCGGCCGCGTGCCCGCCAGCTTCAACAACCTCGTCGGCCTCAAGCCCACCATCGGCCTGCTCTCGGCCACCGGCGTGGTGCCGGCCTGCCGGTCGGTGGACACGGTCTCCATCTTCGCGCTCACCGCCGCCGACGCGCAGGCCGTGCTGGCCGTGACCGCGGCCTACGACGAGGCCGATGCCTTCAGCCGCCAAGCCCAGCCCTTCGGCGTGGATTTCTCGGCCGGTCCGTTCCGCTTTGGCGTGCCGCGCGCGCAAGACCTCGCGTTCTTCGGCAACGACGCGGCCATTGCCCTCTTTGCGCAGAGCATCGACCGCCTGCACGCCCTCGGCGGCACCGCCGTTGAGGTGGACCTCACCCCCTTCCTGCAAGCCGCGCGCCTGCTCTACGAAGGCCCCTGGGTGGCCGAGCGCTATGTCGCCATCCAGAGCTTCATCGAAGCGCAACCCGAGGCTGTGTTCCCGCCGGTGCGAAGCATCATCGAAGGCGGCAAAACCAAGACCGCTTCCGATGCGTTTGCCGCCAGCTACCAGCTCAAAGCGCTCAAGCGCGTGTGCGACGCGGTGTGGCAGCACATCGACTGCCTGCTCACGCCGACGGCGGGCACGATCTACCGCATCAGCGAGATGCAGGCCGACCCGATCCGCCTGAACAGCAACCTGGGTTACTACACCAACTTCATGAACCTGCTGGACTACGCCGCCGTCGCGGTGCCCGCAGGCTTGCAGGTCAGCGGCGACGCACAAGGCCTGCCCTGGGGCGTGACCCTGGCTGCGCCCGCGTTCAAAGACATTCCACTGCTGCGCCTGGCGGACCGTTTCCACCGCGCTCAGGCCTTGTCGCTCGGCGCCACGGCCACGCCGCTGTCTCACACGCCCGCCATCGGCACCACCGATCTGCCCAAAGGCAGCAACACCGCCGGCACCGTCAAGGTCGCGGTCTGCGGCGCGCACCTCAGCGGCTTGCCGCTCAACGGGCAACTCACCCAGCGCGGCGCGCGCCTGCTCGGCGCGGTGCAGTCCGCGCCCGAGTACAAGTTCTACGCACTCGCCGGCGGCCCGATGCAGCGGCCCGGCATGGTGCGCGTGAACGAAGGCGGCGCCGCCATCGCCATGGAGGTGTGGGAACTGCCCGCCCAACACTTCGGCAGCTTCGTCGACGGCATTCCCGCGCCGCTGGGCATCGGCAAGGTGAAGCTGGCCGATGGTTCGTGGGTCAGCGGGTTTGTGTGCGAGGCCATCGGTGCCGAGGGCGGGACCGACATCACCCACCTGGGCAGCTGGCGCGCCTGGTTGGCGCAGCAAGCCTGACCACTAGGCCGTACCTCGATCCGATTCAAACCCCAGGAGAAACCCATGGCACCAGCGCTCGTCCTCATCGATCTTCAAAACGACTACTTTCCCGGCGGCGACATGGAGCTGGTCGGTGCCGACACAGCGGTCTTGAATGCCGCCCGGCTGTTGACCCGGTTCCGCCAGCGCTCGCTGTCGGTGTTTCACATCCAGCACATCGAGACGGACGAGCAGGCCCCGTTCTTTCGCTCGGGCACCCAAGGTGTGGAGATCCACCCAGCGGTCAGCCCAGTCGCCGGTGAGCCCGTGATCGTCAAGCGATTCCCCAACAGCTTCCGGGACACCGCGCTGCTGGAAAGCCTGCGCGCGGCGGGCATCACAGACCTCTGCTTCGCCGGCATGATGACCCACATGTGTGTGGACAGCACCGTTCGCGCCGCGGTCGACCTTGGCTTCAACTGCACGGTCGCAGAAGACGCGTGCGCGACGACCCATCTTCGGCTCGGTCCGTCGGAGGTCAACGCCCACGCCGTCCAGCTGGCCTACATGGCGGCGCTGAACGAAGGCATCGCATCGGTGCAGGCGGTGGACGCCGTGCTGGCCACCTTGGGGTGACGACGACCTCAGGTGGCGCACCAGCGCCGCCATCGCCATGGAAGCGTGGGAACTGCCCGCCGATCACTTCGGCAGCCTCGTCGATGGCATCCCCGCGCCGCAGGGCGTCGGCAAGGTCAGGCTCGCCGATGCCTAGTGGGTCAGCGGTTTGTGTGCGCGGCGATCGGGGTGGAGGGCGGTTCCGACACACGGAGTTCTGGAGCTGGTGGGCTTGGTTTGCTCGGCAGGGGTAGATTGGGTGCGGGGCTAATGGTTGGCTGAAAACAACTACTTGGAGGCTTCAAAATCTGATCGGTTTCATTCAGATTTTTTGCTTCTGGAAAGACCGAGCTTTTCTGCCGAGTCTGGGTTCTTTTCGATCCAACGAACTAGTTCTTTGCCTGTATACCAGCCCCCTGAGCCGTCCAAAAATCTGTTTTTGGCGGTACCAGAATCGGATCTAAAGGCAGCCCGTTCTTGTCCAGCCTGTACAGGTCTCCGCTTCCTCGCGCGCATGATTTCCAAGCGTGTCTTCTCAATACCTTCCCGCAGCTGCGGGAACAGCAATGCAAGGATCGAATCATGTCGGTCCTTTCGACCATAGGTGTCCTCGCCTCGGTCAACGCTGTTCAGGATCTCTTTCCGCCACTCGTTCATCTTCTGCTGTTGATGCTCTTTGAGGGGCAGATCGAACGCCTTCGCCGCCGCCATGCATAGAGCAGCGTGCTCCCGCCGTAATGGATTGGCCTGGAAGCATGCGTTTAGCACTTGGAAACCAGAGTTCACCCTGTACCCGATACCTCGGTCGTGCTGAATTGAAAGCAGCTTAGCCAGTGTTCCGTGCCATCCAAATAGTGTCTCTTCAGAGGCTTCAGGATGGCCCTTTTTGGCAAGTTTCCTTGCTAGCTCTTGAATTGTAGATTTCGCCTTTTCTGCCGTAGCTAAGTCCGCACGAATAGACTGTTCCGAGTACTCTTGCTGCATTTCTGAGATCGTCAAAAGTGTCAGGTACTCACGAACGGCTTCTAAATATTGAAAAGCTATTTGTTGAACCGGAATAGCCAACAGAGCAGCGTCTTCAGCCTGTTGCTTATCCCATTCGGTATCGAGCATTTTCTGCTCTAGTTCAAGTTCTTTCTCTAGATTCTTTCTCAGCGCTTCCACATGCGGGTTGAAGACCCATGTCTTGTGGTCGATTTCCCGTACCACAAGGTCTTTAAGTTGTTCTCGTGTAACGACCCCACCTAGGCGGCTAATGTCTACCTCAAGAGTTGAAACACCATTTTCGATCAGCCTCGCTGCCCTTTCCTTGTCGATGCCGTGAGTGACCGTAACCTCGATGAAAAGAGGGTCGTATGTTTGAACGCCGTCCACCGAGGCTTCGCAAAAAAGGTCTGGCCTCAATTTGCCGACGCGCTTTTCTAGGGCAACGTTTTGCAGCTTCAAGTGCTGGGCTGGCAGAAGGCTATCTCTGAAAAGCATTCGGCCGCTTTTGCAGAGTTGGCGAACTTGGATAGGGTGCGCAGGAGCCCACACCTCACCGGCTTCCTCAAGGAGTTGCTTGACCACGTAGTGCAGAACAGTCTCGCGCTTCAGCTCAGGTGGCATGTCGTTCGGCAGCTCCAGGCCCTCAGGAATGGCATCTAGGTACTTGCGCGCTTCCGTTTCTGCCAACCTGTCGGCCTCTTCCTGGATAGCGTGGTCATCCCAGTGCGCGTTCCAGCAAAAGCGGTCGCCTGAAAGCTTCAGCTGCGCGCGGATTCCTTCCGGGCTCATCTCCTTCAAGGCTTCATCGTCAACGCCCAAATAGATGCACGCAGCGGTCGAGTTCGGATCCTCGGCGGAATAGGGCTCTACTGTGCCCATGAGAACTACGCGAATTTGCCGCCCATCTGCGAGCGTAAACAGAGCTGTGGCTATGTCGAGGTACTGCACGTTGCGGATGTGTACCTGCTCTGGCTTTTTTGTGACCCAGTGTTCATATCCTCGGCCAGAAAGTCCTGTTGTACGTCCTGGGAGTCGCCGCGCAGGCAAGTCGATTGATCCTTGTGCTGCAAGGCTCTGTAGCAGGGCCACCCTCGCGGACAGGACGGCGCATTGGCTCGTACCAGTTCCTACGGGATGCCGAAAGTGCGGCCTTTTATGAAAGGTGTCTTTGGCTGCGTTGACGGCAGTTAGTGCAGAGCCACATGCTGGGCAGATACAGCCGCACCTTCCTCCGGTTCGATCTGGCCCAAGCTCATGGATGTACTTGGCCAGGCCCGTGTCGGCGTCTGTCGCCCAGGCCATGACCAGCTCACTGAGGTGTTTGGCACCAGTGCCGGGACTTCCGAGTTGTAGGCGTGTTTGAGACAACTGAGACATATGTGATTACCACTGTCTCAATTCTCGCCCATGCTAACTAGACGAACTAGATCAATTGCGCAGCATTGCAGGACACTCAGATTCATCTCAGAAGGCGGATTGATCTTCGACACCAAACCTTGAACCGACATTCAGCATCTACTTAGCGACACTCACCCCCGCGCCCATCCCGCCTCCCGCCCCATCCGCAGTGCCATCCACTGCAGCAGCGCCAGCGCCAGCAGGCCCAGGGCGGCGGTGAGCCACAGGGCGCCGCTGCCCCAGCGGGTGATGGCCAGGCCGAACAGCAGGGGCGCGACCGCTTGTGACAGGCGGGCGGGGGCCATGAGCCAGCCCTGGCGTTCGCCGTAACCGGCCGCGCCAAACACCACCAGCGGCAGCGTGCCTTTGGCGATGGTGAGGATGCCGTTGCCTGCGCCGTGCAACCCTGCAAAGAGCCAGGCGGCGGCGGGTCCGAAGATCAACAACGCGCCCACGCCGAGCGGGTGCCCGGCGGCGGCCAGCCGGGTCGACAGCAGGGGGTGCACCCGGCGCAAGAAGCCAAATTCGAGCAGCCGCCCCGCCACCTGGGCCGGCCCGACCAGCATGGCCACGCCCCAGCAGCGCGGGCAGGTGTGCGGCCATGGCGGTGCTGGTGAACCAGGTGATGGCAAACACCGCCGCGATGGCCGCGCCCATGCCCCGGCCGGGTGGGCCTGTGCGGCTGTCTGAAGCGCGGGCTGCGAGTGGTTCGTCGGTGGCGGCCGTGGCAGATGTAGTGGCACCCGTCTCGGCATCGGTCACCACCGGCTGCGGTGCGGGCGCGTCTTCCACGCGGTCGCGGGGCAGCAGGCTGTGCAGCGGCAGCCCGAGCACGATGTGCAAACCGGCCCACACAAAGCAGGCGCCACGCCAGCCCAGGGCGTCGATCCACCAGGCGGTGAGGGGCCAGCCCACGGTGCTGGCAAACCCGGCAATGAGGGTGATGCCGGTGATGGCGTTGCGCGCGCTCAGCGGATAGAGCCGCACCAGCGCTGTGAAGGCGGCGTCGTACAAACCACTGCCCATGGCGACGCCGATCACGCACCACGCGGCCCACACCTGCCATTCGGCCTGCGCCAGGCCCAGCGCGGCCAGCCCGGCGGCAAACAGCAGGTTGGTCAGCAGCAGCACCGCGCGGCCACCGTGCTGGTCGATCGCGCGGCCGGCCCGGGGCCCGACCAGGGCCGAGACCACCAGCGCCAGGGTGAAGGCGCCGAACACCCGCGTGACCGGCATCCCCAGCTCTGCCGCCAGCGGCGCGGCGAGCAGGGCGGGCAGGTAGTACGACGATGCCCAGGCGAGCGTCTGCGTGGTGCCCAGCCGCAGCACCACGCCGGTTTGCCCGGGGCGAGCGCTGCTGACCGCGTTCACATCACTTCACTTCAGTGACGAACTGCTCCAGCGGGCGGCGCACTTTCTTCAGGTTCACCAGCCAGTCGCCCTCGGCGGCGCGGTAACCCAGCGGCACGATCGCCACGCTGCGCAAGCCACGCTCGCGCAGCTTCAGGATCTCGTCGAGCTTGGCGGGATCGAAACCCTCCATCGGCGTGGCGTCGACCTCTTCAAACGCGGCGGCGATCAGCGCAGCGCCGAGGCCAATGTAGGCCTGCCGCGCGGCGTGTTCAAAATTCACCTGCGGGTCGCGCGACGGGTAGGTTTTCAGCAGCATCTGGCGGTAGTTTTCCCAGCCTTCGTTGGTGCCACCGCGTTGTGCGTTGGTCAGGTCG
>JALOSH010000106.1 GCA_025458545.1 Hydrogenophaga sp. | reverse complement strand
ACCTCGCAAGACAACGAGCGCATCCGCATCGACACCGCCGCGCAAACCTGGAGCAGCGACTTCCGGGGCCTGGCCACGGCCGAAGGCCGCTGCGAGCGCGTCTCCTGAGCCGACCCGCGTTGGCTGTTCAGCCCTTGAGGTTGACGAATGTCAGACCGGATGTCGTTGCCGAACTGAATAACGAACCTATCGGCGTGACGCAAGTGAGGTAACGCGTTTTCCCGAAAAAGGTCTCCGCTTGCTGGCCGCAGAGCCAAGTGAAACGCCAGATGTTGGCGAAGGGCGCACTGCTTTAACGATCCCCGGTGCTGTTCACAAGGTGCGGGTGGTCGTCAAGGTTTCCGTTGGAGTGTTGGGCCAGCTTGGACCCATGGCGAGAACGCAAAAGGGAGTCGTTGCCTTTGCAAAAGCCGCAATTGGAGCGTTTCAAAAAAGCCCTTGCTATGAAGCTTTTGGTTTCCCGAAGACTTTCATGAATGCGGTGTGCTTGACCTTTTGCCAAGAGGCTGGCAAATCACTGCTGCCATCCAAGCTGTTGGATTCCAGCGCTGTGTAGATTTCCCGAACCAAATCGTTGTCGATCAGCTTGGCAGACAGCATCTTTTTGAGCAGCTCATGGCCGTGCCAAACATCGCCAATTTCGGTCAGCTCGGCCAACTCGTGCATCGCCAGGTCATCGGTCACGACAACGGCAGGGCGAATCTGCCCGAACGCCAGTACGCGGCAGTCGGTGTACGAAGGCGGTGAACGCCGGTGTTTCATGAACCGCCCTGGGTCCATTTGAACGATTCCGTGGAGCGCGCTGGCGGCTGCGTCCAGCGTGGCTTTTTCGTCTTTGCTGAGCTTGATGGTGTTGCTCAGTCGTTCCTGTGCCAGCAACTCGTCGGCATCAAACCAAGGGTAGAGAAACTGCAACCTGGGCTGTCGCAGCACCTCGTTTTGCACATCTTTCAGGATGGTCAGGACGTAGTCCTTTTGCCCGAACTTCTTGCCCAACAGGGGCCGTACCCGCTTCGCCAAACGCAGGTAGGCGTTGGTGTCGAGAAGTACCAGAGTGGTCAACGCGCTGGCTCTTCCATCAAGGCCGCGCGCAATGCTGTGGCGTCCTGCAACCCAATGTCTAGCACCTGCTGGAGGTAGCCTGCTCCAGTTCCGCGCTCGTTGAGCAACTGGCGCATGGCCACGAAGAAGTCGGACCTGAATACGTTGCTGGCAGTCTTGATCAGCTTTGTGGCGTCGGGCAAGGCTGGCGCAAACATGGCCAGGCTGACCAGTCCATCGCGAACGCTGTTTCTTACGGCATGAATCTGCCTGCCTTCCAGTGGTAATGTCTTCAGCCCCTTGGCCTTGGCGTAGGCCTGCACCTGCAGATACACCGTGTTCAGCGAAATCGTGTGTTCGTGAGCAGCTTCCAGCAAGGCCGCGATCATGGGCGCCGCTCCGCGGCTTTGCATGGCCTTGGCATAGGCGATCTCGGCGCACGCCTGCGGGAACAGCAACGCGCCAGCAAAAGCGTCGGCGAAGTCTTCGCCTTCGTCCTTGCCCGCCAGTTCGGGGGTGTACACGTGCGCCAGTTCGTGCGCCATCCAAAACTTGAAATCTTCGAGGTGGGTGTCCAGATTCAGGTAGACGAACGTCACCTTGTCTGTCGGCAGCAGGATGTGCAGCGCATTCTTGTGGTTCTGCTTCTCGCCCCACAGCACCGGCACCAGCAAAGCGTCGTTGTCCCTGAACTCGTTGATAAGGTGCTCATACTTCAGAACCGAAGCCAGGCCAATGCCCAGTTTCTGTCGCACCTGCGCCACAGCGCTTTGCAGCGGGCCGTATTCGGTTGTGGGCGTGGGCAATGAGGTGTGCAGTGCCCGGCGCTCCGGTAGGTAGGCCACCAAAGGTTTGAGCAGGGAGGCCATGGCCATTGCTTTGACGATGTGCTCGTCCGTGGTTTTTGCGCCGCCCTTCTTGCGGAATGCGATGACGGGTGCATCCGTCTCGGGCATCACCAGCTGGTCAAAGCCCAGCTTGAGCGTGGTGGCCAATTTCAGAAGCTTGGCTGGGCGGGGGAAGTTTTTCCCCTGCAGCCAGTTCGACACCACCTGGGCAGATTCGCCAATGGCTTCGGCCAGTTGATCCTGGGTCCATCCGCGTTCGGCCAGGGCCGCTTTGATGGACTCGCTGTGGATAACTTTGTGCATAGACGGTGGATTGTGACGCCTGGCCCAAGAAAATCAAGTTTTATCAAGTTTTCTTGACTTGGCTGAGTGGCCTTTCGGGCCGACCAGACCCTTGGCAGCCGGTCAAACCAGCTGTCCCGCTTCAATGTTTTTGAGCTTCAACAGGATGTCGTCCTTGGTGCGGAAGCGGCCAAACAGCTTCATGTCTTGCTCGCGCACGATGGGGAAGGTGTCCAGGATGTAGGCCGCGTCTTCGGCGTTGATACCGTAGAGGTAGAAGAACAGCGCGTCCAGCGACGCCATGCGGGCGCGGCGGTCTTCTTCGTCCCATACAAATGGCGGTAGCACCTCGCCCTGCGCGTCCACGTGCCCCATGTCTCGGGCGAACGGCGCCATGTCGTGGGCGGTGTAGGTGAGGGCCAGCACCTGTTGGCGGATATAGGCGGCGATGTGTTGGCCGCCGATGCTGGATTCGAAGCGCTCGGGTGCGATGACGGGGAGCTGCTCCAAGATGTAGGCGCTAAAGTTCTGTCCCTGGAGTTTTTGTCGCCCAAGAAAGTCGAACGCAAACGAATTCAAGTTCGCAAGCAAAAGGGCATGTGTCCAAGGCGGGGTTGCCGAGCCTGCTTCTGCGTCCGGCAAGATCACAGACATCGAATGCCCAACCCCACTGAACGGCACCACGGCAGCGATGAAAGACCGCACGTTTGTCGGCGATGTGACCTGTTTGAAGCTGATGGCCCAGCTGAATCGGAGTTCAGCGGCAATGGAGGCCGTGTTGACAAAGTACTGAGGTTCGGGCGCCCGGACAGGCGAGGCTTTTTCGACAGCCGAAATGCTTTCTGGTTGGGCCGCTCGCTTGAGGTTGGCCGCGTTCACGACCACATCGGCGGCCCGGTGATCGAACATTTGCACCATCTTGCCCTCGTACAAAGGCACCGCCTCTTCCCCTTTTCGGAACCAGCGGTTCATCGGTCCGGGCGCCCAACCGTCTCTCTTCAACTCGCTTGGCTTGATAAACAGCTTGGAGTCGATCGTCATATCAAACATCCGCACAAGTCGCACAGGCCAAGCCCTCTGATCGGGCAGCTGACCAAGACTTTCGCTGAACTCGCCGTGACGCAACAGAACAGGGTGATTGGCATACACCCTTAGCGCAATGTCGGCGTCGCGCCGGTTGCGAAAGATGGGTGCTGCCCCGGTGTTCGGGTTGACGCGCTCAAAGTCCTCCGCGCTCAAAGAAAGCGTGCGCTCGGCGTTGTCCAGTTCATCAATGCGGTGCAGGTAGAAAGCGCAGCGGCTTTTCGGGAATACACGCTTGGCGCCGGCAAAGACCAGAGTGCAAAACTTGAAACGCGAGTCCACGTCCGGGAAAAAGCCTTTGCGGTTCTCGAAATCAAACAACGCGCCCAGACGACCGGTGGCACTGATGGAGCGAAAGAACGCAGACGCGCTTTTGTCGGCCGCAATACCGCTGGGGGTGAGCAGGGCCACCACGCCATGCGGCGCACACAGTGTTTGCGCCCGCTCGACAAACAGGCTGTAGAGGTTCATGTCGCCCCCGCCGAGCAGCGGGTAGTCGCCGCTGCCCAATTTGCCGTTGCCCAGCACGCGCGCGTTCGCCTCGGCGCGTTCTGTCGCCTCCACGTATTGGGTCCACAACACGGATTTCTGAACTTGAAGCGCTGCGATCCGCCGTTTGCGATCCGATGCTCGGGGTTCTTTCGCGATGACTTCGACACGCTCGGAAAACCAAGGGACTTCTTCGAAGCGAATCTTGTCCCAAGGCGGGTTGCCGATCAGCGCGTCAAAGCCCGCAGAACCGCCCGCAAACACGGTGGGGAAACTCGTCCACCAGTGGAAGAAGGCTTCGCGCGCGGCCAGTGCGCGGGCGCGGGCCATCAGGGCGTTGGCTGCTGCTGTGGCCGCATCGTCGCCGTCCAGCTGGCCGGTGGCCAGCACCGAGACCAGGTTGTGGTTCGGGTCCAGCAGCCGCATGAGGCCGGCGTATTCCGGGTGTTGGCCCGCAGCGATCTCTGCTTTGGCTCGCTCGGCGTCTTTGGGCAGCTTGAGCAAGCGGGGTAACTGGCTGATCTTCTCCACCGGCCAACCCGGCACGAGCCAGCGCAGCGCGCGCCAGAAGTCGAGCACGGCGTGTAGCGGCGCCAGTTGAGTCTGCGCCTCGGTGGCGAGTTGTTTGGACAGTTCGGCCTCGCCAATGTCCACGTCGGTGAGGTCGGCCACCTGGCCCATGGCCTGGGCGGCCAGTGCCAGCCGGTCGAACTCGGTTTGCAGCAGCAGCGCGCCGAGCTGCTGCAGACCGCGCTGCACGGTGGGCAGTTGCTCGCCGTGCAGGCTGTCGCCAATTTTCAGGTGGTGGTCCAGAAAACTCAACGGTGCGCCCACGGTGAAGGTGTGCAGCCAGAGCGCGGTCTTGGCCAGCTCCACCGCCATCGGGTTTTTGTCCACACCGAAGATGCACTTCTTCAGGATCATGCGGCGCACGATGTGGCGGTCGTCGAGCTGTGCGTCGGTCACGGCCCAGCCATGGTGCTTGGCGGTTTTCTTGATGCTGTGCCGTATGGCCGAAATGCGCTGCAGTACCGGGCTTTGCCAGGGCCGCCCAGCTTCGGCTAGGTGCGCCGCCCAGCTTTGCTCGTTCACCCGCAGGGTGGCGGTGGTGATGGATTCCAGAATTCGGTCGGCCAGATCGTCCACCAGCGCCACCAGGAAGTGGCCGCTGCCCATGGCCGGGTCGCAGATTTTCAGCTCCAGGATCTGGCTGGCTGGGTCTTTGGCGTCCAGGGCTTCCCAGTCGCCCGGGTTCATCGAGGTTTTCTTGGCGAGTTTCTTGATCTGTGCCTCGAAGTCGTCGGCTTTCTCGCCTGCGAGCAACCCGACCGATTCGCGCAGGATCAGGCGCACCAGATCGTCGTGCGTGTAGTAGCTGCCAGAGACCTTGCGCGCAAAGCTTGCAGGCTGGGCGGTGATGCGGTTGATTTCCGGTTTGTCTTTGTAGTCGTCAGCGGCCTGCACCTCGTGCACCAGGCTGTATTCCAGTAAGCGTTCGTAGATGCCACCCAGGTGCGAAACGGACAGGTCGCGGTAGTTGATCCAGCCGCGGATCACGTCTTCTGTGCGGCGAGAGAGCGCGTCGATGATGGGCGCCATCACCGCGTCGGGCACGCGGGTGCGCTCCAGCAGGGGCGAGCGGGCTCGATCGAACAGGCCGCCGTTGTAGGCGGGCATGCCCACGGCATCGTCGCCCTCGTCGATCAGTTGGAAGGCGCCTTTGAGGTCGCGCCAGATGTTGTCCAGCTTGGTGGAGAAGACCTTGGATGCATCGATGTCGTCGCGGACTTTCTGGCGCAAGCGGCGCACGCTGTAGGGTGCGTAGCGTTCGTCGCGCACCGGGAGCAGGTTGCGGTCTTCGGCGTAAAAGAGAAAGAGCAAGCGGTAGAGCAACACCAGCGCGCCTTCACGCACTTCATCGAGGTATTCGGTGGTGAACTGGGGCCGCTTGAACTGGCCATAGCCCACTTCCTGGGTCTTGGCGTGGAGGTCGCCGCGCGCCAGTGCGTCGGCCAGGCGGGGAAACACATCGCCAAAGACGCGAGCGCCCAGGTCTTGCGACACCTTTTCTTCGTACAAGCGCGCTTCGTTGAGCGCATAGGCGTGAAAGGTCCGCCCACTGTCGTCCCAGCTTTGAAACAGGAATGCGCCCCGGTGGAAGAACAGGAAAAAGAGCCTCAGCGCGTGATCGGCGGGGATCTCGTCCAACTCGTGCTGGATGCCGGGCACCCCCAGCGCGGCCGACAGATCAACTTCGAAGAATTCTTCAGCGCGGGAGCGGGCGTCTTGCCAGTACAGGCGCCAGACGGCGCCGTTGGTCAACATGCCCCATTTCACGGCACGGTCTGATACCACGTCGGCGCGGCTCAGATAACGCAGCATCTGCGATGACGGAGCGTCGGGGTCGTGCGCCTCGCTGGCATCGCTGCGGTCCAGCGGGCGCAACCAGCGCTTGGCTTCGAGGATGGCGATGCCGTGCCGGTAGCGTTGGTCGTCCTTCAGCGGCAGCGCGGTTGCTTTGGATGTTGCATCTGGGAAAAGCAGCACGTCTGGCACGTCTTCGCGGCGTTTACCAGACAGATTCACCTGCGGCAAGAAGTCGTCCCCCCAGCCAAGCTCCACCAGCACTTTGTTGATGACCAGCGCCTCGGTTTGCGCTTCGTTGATGGTGGAGGCGCTGTCCAGACCGTTGAAGATGCCTTGCAGGGCAGCTTTGAAAGCTGCGAACGCGGTGTCGTTCAGTTCTTGATAGGGCGGCGTTTCAGTGACGCCTCGGGTCAGGAAATCTTGTGTGAATAGCTGTCCCTGCATGGCTCTTCCGTTTGCTGGCTGTATTGGAGAGGCAGTTTAAGCGCGCAAGGACCCAGACAGCGGGTCAGCAATCGGGTGGTGCCGGTGACCCAGCCGCTGGTGGCGCCTTTGAGGTGGTTGGCGTTGATGTCCAGGCCCACCGCGCGGTGGCCTTCGGGGCAGCTGTAGGCGGCGCCGCAGCTGCCCAGGGTTTCGGCCAGCACCACGCTCACGCCGCCGTGCAGCAGGCCGTAGGGCTGCCGCGTGCGGGCGTCCACCGGCACCCGTGCGGTGATGAAGTCGTCGCCAACCGCCAGAAACTCGATGCCCAGGTGCTGTACGGCGGTGCCGATGTGGATGGCGGTGAGCGCTTCGACGGAGATGGGTTTTTTCCAGACGGGGGTCATGTGGGTTTACTTCGAATGAGGATTTGCAACGCCAGGGCGCCGCGTCAGGCGACGCGGAAGAAACGCATCTCCACCCGGTCTGGAAAACGCGCGCCGGTGCCGACGAACAGGCTTTCGGTCATCCAGGCCAGTGCGGGGTGCGAGACCTCGAAGGTGGGGGCGCAGCGGAAGTAGATCGCCGCCGGGTCTACCGGTTCGCCGCGCACCAGCTTGGCGATGTCTTCCGCCGAGCCGCGGCGCAGCGCGCGGTTCTGCACGAACACATGGGCGCCAGGCCACGCGGCGTCGTCCAGCCGCAGCAGGTAGCGCGCGTCCAGGTCGGCGCAGGTTTCGCTCACCACCAGCTGGAAGTCCGCCCCGCCGGGCAGCACCGCGCCGTTGACTTGCCCGCACACGGTGCCGCCGGTGATGGGGATGATGCGGCGTCGACCACGGCTGTTGAGCCCGGTGACGGTGCCGGCTTCGATGGGCGGGGCCACGAAGACGGTGAGGTCGAAGGCGGGTTCGAGTGCGGGGGTGGGCAAGGACATGGGCCGATGCTAGCGCGCCTCAGGCACCCTCGGCTGGCAGCACCTGGCCCTGGCAGGTGCCGAAGCCGATGCGCGCCATGCCCGGTTTTTCGCACCAGCCGCGCAGGATCACGTTGTCGCCGTCTTCCAGGAAGCGGCGTTCCTCGCCGGTGCCGGGCAGGGCAATGGCCAGGGTGCCGCCCCGGCTCAACTCCACGATGGCGCCAGCCTCGGCCGGGGTCGGGCCAGAGATGGTGCCGGTGCCCAGCAGGTCGCCGGTCTGCAGGTTGCAGCCGCCGACCGTGTGCTGCGTGACCATCTGCGCGACGGTCCAGTACTGGTGGCGAAAACTGGTGGCCGAGAGCCGGTCGGGCGCCACGCCCTTGGCGCGGTGCTGCGCGGTTTCCAGCAGCACTTCGAGCTGCACCTCCAGGCCGCCCTGCGTGCGGTTGGCGGGCGCGTCCAGGTAGGGCAGGGGCTGCGGCTCGTCGGCCGGGTGCGCAAACGGCACGCGGTAGGGCGCCAGCGCCTCCATCGTGACGATCCAGGGCGAGACGCTGGTGCAGAAGTTCTTCCCCAGGAAGGGACCGAGCGGCGCCATCTCCCAGAACTGGTGGTCGCGCGCCGACCAGTCGTTGAGCAGGCACATGCCGAAGATGTGGTCTTCGGCTTTCGTCAGCGGGATCGGCGCGCCCAGGGCGTTGCCCGGGCCGATGTAGAAGCCCATTTCCAGCTCGAAGTCGAGCCGCGCGCAGGGGCCGTAGACCGGCGCTTGTGCACCCGGCGGCATGGCCTGGCCCATGGGGCGGTGGAACGGCGTGCCGCTGACCACCACGCTGGAAGCCCGGCCGTGGTAGGCGATGGGCAGCCACTGGAAATTGGGCGTGAGCGGGTCGTCAGGCCGGATCACGCGGCCGACGTTGCGGGCGTGGTGGATCGAGGTGTAGAAGTCGGTGTAGTTGGCGATGCGGGTGGGCACGCTGTACTCCGCCTCGGCCTGCGGCAGCAGGCAGGCGTGCAGCGCGCTGACGGTGGTGGCGTCGGCGTCATGGCGCAGCGCGGCGAACAGCGCATGGCGCAGGGCCCGCCAGGCGTCGGAACCCATGGCCAGCAACGCGTTCAATACCGGCTCTGAACAGGCCAGGGCGGCTTCGCGGGCCAGTCCTTTCATGCCCAGGCTGCGTGGCAGGGCCGCCAGGTCGAGGATCTGGTCACCGATGGCCACGCCACCACGGAAGGCCTCGTTCGAACCCGCGCGGCGAAACACCCCGAAGGGCAGGTTCTGGATCGGGAAATCGGTGCCCGGCACGTTGGCCGCGGCCAGCCAGCTTTTCACGCTGGCGTCGTGGGTGTGGTTCAGTTCCATGGGGTGTTCCTGTCAGGGTTCATGCTGTCGCAGCCACCCACCTCGCGTGGAGAGGCCTAACCGGGGATGCCGCCGGTCCGGCTCTGCCGGTTGGCTGGCATCGCCCCCTGGGGGGTGACGCCGTAGGCGGCGCGGGGGGATTAAAGCTTGTCATCAAAGATCGCGACCGCGCGCGTCCAGCCGGCCGAGGCGCCGCGGATCTTGTGCGGGAAGCAGCTGATGTAGAAGCCCGTCGCCGGGATGGCTTCGAGGTTGTGCAGCTTCTCCAGGTGGCAGTAGCCGATGTCGCGGCCCGCCTTGTGGCCTTCCCAGATCAGGCTGGCGTCTTGCGTGGCGGCGTATTTCTGCGCGGTGTAGACGAAGGGCGCGTCCCAGCTCCAGGCGTCAGTGCCGGTCAGGCGCACGCCGCGTTCGAGCAGGTACATGGTGGCGTCGTAGCCCATGCCGCAGCCGGCGCTGACGAAGTCGTTGTGGCCGTAGCGGCTCCCGGCACGGGTGTTGACGACCACGATCTCCAGCGGCGAGAGCGTGTGGCCGATGCGTTTCAACTCGGCTTCCACGTCAGCGGCGGTGACCACGTAACCGTCGGCCAGGTGGCGGAAGTCGAGTTTCACACCGGGCTGGAAGCACCACTCCAGCGGCACCTCGTCGATGGTCCAGGCGCGCTTCTTCTCGCCCAGCGCGTTGTCCATGGTGCTGTGGAAGTGGTAGGGCGCGTCCAGGTGTGTGCCGTTGTGGGTCGAGAGCTGGATCATCTCCACCGCCCACACATCGCCGTCGGGCAGGTCTTCCTGCTTCAGGCCGGGGAAGAA
>JALOSH010000105.1 GCA_025458545.1 Hydrogenophaga sp. | reverse complement strand
TCGGCCGACTGCACGAATTCCTGCGCCTGCCATTCCAGCGCCGCCCACAGACCCTGGTGGTCCAGGATGCTCGGGCGCAGGTCGGTGATGATGCGGCCCACGTTGTCGACCGCGTTCTCGATCAGGCGGCTCATGTTCTGGCACTTGCAGCGCATGCGGCTGCGCATGTCTTCGGCCGCTTCCGGGCTGCGCTGGGTCTGCTCGGACAGGCGCTTGTCCATCCAGTTGACGTCCATCTTCAGCGCCACCAGCAGGCTGCCCAGCTCGTCGTGCACCTCGCGGGCGATGCGGGTGCGTTCTTCTTCGCGCACGGTTTCTGACCAGGCCGCCAGCTCCCGCACCTGCTTGAGCGCGGTAGCCAGCGCAAGCGTGCGCTCACCTACGCGCTCTTCCAGCTCGTCTTTGGCGCGCTGCAACGCATCGGCCGCGCGCTTGCGTTCGGTGATGTCCACAAACGTGACCACCGCGCCGCGCACCTGCCCGTCTTCTACGATCGGGTGGCTGGAATACTCCACCGGGAAGCTGCTGCCGTCGCGGCGCCAGAACACCTCGCTGTCGATCCGGCACGGCAGGCCCTGGCGGAAAGCGTTGAAGATCGGACACGCCTGTTCCGGGTAGGGCGTGCCGTCGGCCCGGGCGTGGTGGGTGATGTCGTGCATGTTCAGCCCGATCAGCTCCCCCGGCGCGTAGCCGATCAGCTGCGCGCCGGCCGGGTTGATGAACACACAAGCGCCGTCCAGATCCACGCCGTAGATGCCCTCGCCGGTCGAAGCCAGCAGCAAGGCCAGCGGGTCGCGCCAGGCCTCCGCCGGCGGTGCGGTGGGCCGGTCCAGGCGAGCGGGAACATCGATGCGCATGGGACCCACCAAGCAATCGATGTGCCAAGCTGGTGCAATCCGTCACATCTGGTGCGCGGGCGTCACGGCACAATCTGCCAATGGCCCTGTTCGACAAACTGTTCGGCGCCCGCGCCGGCGACCACCCCGAATCCCGCTTGCCCGCCGAGCGGCAGGCGGCGGTGGATGGGTCGTCCAGCGCGCACGAGGCGGCGCGTCTGCTGCGCGCGCCCACCGCGCTGATGCAGCTGGGTGAGGCCGAAGCGCTGGTGGTGGTGGGCTTCATGCAGCCCCGGCGCTTCAAGCGCGGCACCACCATCATCCGCCAGGGCGAGGCCGACGACACCGGCTACATGGTGCTGGTGCTGAGCGGCGAGGTGACGGTGGAAAACGTCATCGCCCGGCGCAACGACCCGGTCACGCTCAACGTGCTGGGGCCGGGCAGCCTGATCGGCGAAATGGCGCTGGTGGACGGCGGAGCCCGTTCGGCCAGCTGCACCGCCAGCACCACGGTGGACTGCGCGGTGCTCACCCGCGAGGCCCTGGAAACCCTGATCGCCGAGCAGCCCGCCACCGCCGCCAAGCTCATGACCGCCGTGGCCCAGCGCCTGGCCGAGCGGCTGCGCGAAAACGCGCACAAGCTGCAGGTGTATGGCCAGCTGGTGCAGACCATGCAGCAAGAGATCGACGCCCTGATGCCGACCCGCGACGAACGTCGCCGCTGACACAAAAAAGCCCGGACTCCCTTGCGAGGGTCCGGGCAAAAAACTGCGCACACCACAGCGCAGCGCTCAGGTCAAACAGCTCAGGTGTTCGGCGCGGTTTTGGCGCTCCAGATCATGGTGATGACCAGCACGCCCATCACCACACCCAGCGACACCGCCACCGGAATCTTGAACACATCGATCAGCATCATCTTGGTGCCGATGAACACCAGGATCACGGCCAGGCCGTAGTTCAGCAGGTGGAAGCGGCTGGCCGCGGCCTGCAGCAGGAAGAACATGGCGCGCAAGCCGAGGATGGCGAACACGTTGCTGGTCAGCACGATGAACGGGTCCTTGGTGATGGCAAAAATCGCCGGGATCGAATCCACCGCGAAGATCACATCGGTCAGGCCCACCATGGCAATCACCATCAGCAGCGGCGTGGCGATGCGCTTACCGTTCTCAATGGTGAAGAACTTCTCGCCGTCGTACTCCTTGCTCACCGGCATGATCCGGCGCAGCAGCTTCAGCGCCGGGTTGTCGTCCAGGTTGGCCTCGGAATCGGCACCCATCCACATCTTGATGCCGGTGAGGATCAGGAAGGCACCGAACACGTACAGGATCCAGTGGAACTGGTCCAGCAGCCAGGCACCCACCAGGATCATGATGGTGCGCAGCACGATCGCGCCCAGAATGCCGATCATCAGCACCCGTTTCTGGTAAGTGGGCGGGACGGCGAAGTAGGTGAAGATCAGCAAGAAGACAAAGATGTTGTCCACCGCCAGACTCTTCTCGATCAGGTAGCCGGTGAGGAACTCCAGCGCCTTTTCGTTGGCGACCTCGACAGAGCCCGTGGTGTCCTTGATGGCCCACCAGAACATGGCGTTGAACAACAAACTGACCGCGACCCAGGCCAGCGACCAGTTGAGCGCCTCCTTGACACCGACCGCGTGGGCGCCCTGCTTGGAGAGCACGACAAAATCCACGAACAGCGCGATGAGAACGACAGCGATGAAGACGCCCCAGAGCCACAGGGGTGCGATGGTATCCATGAGTGAGAAGACCTTTTTTTAAAGACAGTGTTGATCTGAGGAAGAACAGCCTGCAAGGTCTGGCCGGAACCGGGCGCCTCGCGCGGTTCGAAGCATCCGGCGGCCTTTCGGTGAAGACCACGTATTGACGGACACCCCACCCACCGGATGCCGGACTGAGCGTCCGGTGGCGGGCTGGCTACTCCCCTTGACGGGATGCGGGATTGTGGGGGCGCAGAGACTCCGCCACAAGGCGAAGGTTCCTCAGAAAAAACCTGAAGGTTTGATCGATCTGGACGCAGAATCGCCGTTCGATATCTCGTTGGTGGCAGCGGTTGGTGTCGAAAACCTGCCGCACTTTACCCGACAGCCTTTCCCTCGCTTGCGGCACAGGCGGCTCTTAGGCAGCGGTCGGCGATCTCAAAACCGTCGCGAAAGCGCGCCCGGCCTCCGTCGACACCTGAATATAATCACAGCTGTTTTCTTCCGTTTCCCCAAAGCAAAGGTCAAACGCCATGCACTCGATCGAAATTTGCGCCGGAGCGGGGGGGCAAGCACTTGGGCTGGAGCAGGCGGGTTTTGAGCATCTTGATTTGGTGGAGTACGAGCCAGCAGCCTGTGCCACGCTCCGATGCAACCGCCCGGCCTGGCGGGTGATCGAGGGTGATGTCCGCAAATACTCCGCCGCCCATTTGGCAGGCATTGAGCTCGTCGCGGGTGGCGTTCCATGTCCACCTTTCTCCCACGCAGGCAAGCAGCTGGGCGCTGACGACGAGCGCGATCTTTTTCCTGAAGCACTCCGGTTGGTGGAAGAGTGCCGTCCACTGGCCTTGATGCTGGAGAACGTACGCGGTCTTCTTGACCCCAGGTTCGAGGCGTACCGCCAAGGCATCTTGAATCGGCTCAAAGCGCTGGGCTACGAAGCGGAATGGCGGCTTTTGCAAGCCAGCGATTTCGGCGTGCCTCAATTGCGCCCGAGGTCTATCTTGGTGGCACTGCGCAAGCCCATCGCAGAACACTTCAGCTGGCCGACACCCCAATTGGTCGAAGCACCCACCGTCGGCGAATGTCTGCACGACCTGATGGCCGCCAACGGCTGGGAGGGCGCAGCCCATTGGCGCGACCGCGCCAATGCGATTGCCCCCACTTTGGTAGGCGGTTCCAAAAAACACGGTGGGCCAGACCTTGGGCCAACCCGCGCCCGAAAAGCCTGGGCTGGTTTGGGTGTGGACGGGCGAGGACTGGCAGACCACTCGCCCCTGCCCGGCTTTGAAGGCGACCCCCGGCTGACGGTTCGCATGGCCGCACGCATTCAAGGCTTTCCTGACTCATGGGAACTGTCTGGCAAGAAAACGGCCGCCTATCGGCAAGTGGGCAATGCGTTCCCACCGCCTGTGGCCAAAGCCGTTGGCAAACAAATCGTGGCCGCTTTTGAATCGGCGGCCAACGCCAAAGTGAAAAAGAGGGCCTGATGGTCACGCGAGCCCAAGCAGGCCAGGGGGCCAAAGCCAAACTGCGCGCTCACTTTCTGGCCAACATCGGCCGCGTGCTGCACGCAGATGAACTGAAAGCCGTGGGCAACGGCTCTTCTGAATGGGCCAGGCGCGTGCGCGAATTGCGTGACGAAGAGGGCTACCAGATACTGACCCACAACGACCGCAGCGATCTCAAACCGGGCGAATACCTGCTGGAAACCGCCAAGCCCAAGCCCGCCTTCGCGCGCGAAATGTCCAAAGAAACCCGAGCATTCGTGCTGGACCGCAACGGATTCACCTGCCAGATGTGCGGTGCCGTGGCTGGCGAGGTGCACCCGTACGACCCGGCAGGCCGCAAAACCCGCCTTCACATCGGGCACATCTTGGACAAGTCCAAAGGCGGGAGCGACGACTACACGAACCTGCGCGCGCTTTGCAGCGTGTGCAATGAAGGCGCACAAAACATCACCCCCATGCGCCCCGATCTGAAACAGCTCATGGTCAACATTCGACGCGCAACCGTTGACGATCAACTGAGCGCTCTGGAATGGCTGATCAAAAAGTTTCCAGCCCAAGCAGCAAAGCTGACCAACCGGCAGTAAGCGCCTTCGGAAAGGTCGCCCCAGCATGGGCAACGCCGTCCCTTGGTTGATGTGATTCGGGGTGATTGAAGATGCAAGGGTGATTGAAGCGGGCTTGATGGGTCGGCTACGTCAGCTTTGCAATGGCTGCGTCGGGGCGTACTTTGCAAGCGGGACACCAGCCGATGAACACCATCACATCCACGTACATCTCACCGCGTTCAACCTTGGAAACGTGCGACTGTCCGACACCCAGCGCTTCTGCCAACCCCACTTGGGAGAGTCCTGCCGCACGACGCACTTCGACCATTTCAGCCTGCAAGGTTTGGTAGCGACGGGGATGAACAGCGACCGGTACGCTCGGATGCTCAACCTCAATGTGGAACATTCAGTTTCAGGCTGGTCACATTAAGATACATCTGGCTCGGGCAAGTCGTCCGGCTACAACCAATCAAAAAGGGAAGTCATGAAAACAATGAAGACGCTATTCGCAAGCATTGCTGCAATTTCTGTACTCGCTGGATGTGGGGGCGGTGGGGATGGAGGATCGACAGAGATTGCTCCTGGCCCAAGCGCTACCGCCGAAGGGTTCTGGAGCGGGACAACGTCAACTGGTACGCAGGTCAATGTCGCAATCCTGGAAACTGGCGAGACCTGGGGTGTCTACACGTCCGGAAACTCCATCATTGGCGCTCTGTATGGCAACACCACGTCCAGTGGGACATCGCTTAATGGCTCGGGAAGTGACTTCAACATCCCATCACGAACCGTGACCCCAGGAACGTATTCGGGAACCTATTCTTCCAGAGCAACCATCAGCTTGACCGCATCGAACGGCACCAGGTTCAGCGGTACCTATTCTGCAAGCTACGATCAAGCGGCTTCGCTGGCTGCTGTGGCAGGTACGTTTTCAGGCACGGGCGTTTCTGGCGGTAGTTCAGTACAGTCAGCATCGGTGACGATCTCTTCATCCGGCGCGGTGTCCACACCTGTTTCCAATGGCTGCTCTTCTGCGGGCACATTCACTCCGCGTCCCAGTGGAAAGAACATCTTTAATGTCTCCGTCACGTTCACAGGAGCGAATTGCGCTCTCGGCAATGGAGCCACAACAACTGGCGTAGCGTATTACGACAGCGCTACCCGGCAACTCCTGGTGATGGCATTGAACAGCGCGAGGTCGGACGGCTTCATCTACATCGGAAGCAAGCCTGCTCCGGTCTAACCCCGGCAAAACCCGGTATGGAGCGGTCGGAAAAGGTTCAGGCCGCCTCTTTGTAAAACACCGCCCGCCCCACCGCCCGCGGCGCCTGGCTGGCCACCGCGTCGTGGATCGCGCCGATGTGCTGGGGCGTGGTGCCGCAGCAGCCGCCCACGATGTTCACCAGGCCTTCGGCCGCGAATTCGTGCAGCAGGCGACTCGTGACCTCGGGCGTTTCATCAAAGCCGGTGTCGCTCATGGGATTGGGCAGGCCGGCGTTGGGGTAGCAGCTGATGAAGGTGTCGCCCGCGACCTTGGCCAGTTCCTGGATGTACGGGCGCATGAGCGTGGCGCCGAGTGCGCAGTTCAGGCCCACGGCCAGCGGCTGGATGTGGCGCACGCTGGCCCAGAAGGCGCTGACGGTCTGGCCGCTCAGGATGCGGCCGGAGGCGTCGGTCACGGTGCCGCTGATGATGACCGGCAGCCGCTCGCCGCTCTTTTCGAAGAACTCGTCGATGGCGAACAGGGCGGCCTTGGCGTTGAGGGTGTCGAAGATGGTTTCGACCAGCAGCACGTCGGACCCGCCTTCGACCAGGGCTTCGACCTGTTCGTAGTAGGCGGCGCGCAGTTGCTCGAAGGTGACGTTGCGGGCGCCAGCGTCGTTCACATCGGGGCTGATGCTGGCGGTCTTGGGCGTGGGGCCGAGGGCGCCGGCCACAAAGCGGGGTTTGTCGGGCGTGCTGAACTTGTCGCAGGCGGCGCGCGCCAGCCGGGCCGAGGCCAGGTTCATCTCGCGCGCCAGGTGGGCCATCTCGTAGTCTTCTTGCGCGATGGTGGTGGCGCCGAAGGTGTTGGTCTCGATCAGGTCGGCGCCAGCGGCGAGGTAGCCCTCGTGGATGTCACTGATCACGTCGGGCCGGGTCAGGCTCAGCAGCTCGTTGTTGCCCTTCACATCTTTGTGGAAGTCTTTGAAGCGCTCGCCCCGGTACTGCGCCTCGCCCAGCTTGAAGCGCTGGATCATGGTGCCCATGGCGCCGTCGAGGATGGCGATG
>JALOSH010000475.1 GCA_025458545.1 Hydrogenophaga sp. | reverse complement strand
GTTCAAAGCCCGTTGACTGTTCGGTCAGCGGGCTTTTTCTTTGCGCTCTGTTTCCCGTGACCGACCGATCATGACCACCGCCCTGCACACCTCCGCCCTCAAGTCCCTGCCGCTGCTCGCGCGCGGCAAGGTGCGCGACAACTACGCCGTGGGCGACGATCGCATCCTGATGGTGGCGTCCGACCGCATCAGCGCGTTCGACGTGATCATGGGCGAGCCGATTCCCGGCAAGGTTCTGGTTCGACCAGCTCGGCCCCAAGGGCCTGAACATCTGCCCGATCCACCTGACTGGCGACGCGCCCGAGAGCGTGGTCTCGGCCGACGAGGCGCCGCAGGTCAAGGGTCGGTCCATGCTGGTGCAACGGCTCAAGCCGATCCCGGTGGAAGCGGTGGTGCGCGGCTATCTGGCCGGCAGCGGCTGGAAGGAATACCAGGAAAGCCGCTCGGTCTGCGGCGTGCCGCTGCCCGAGGGCCTGATGAACGCGAGCAAGCTGCCCGAGCCGATCTACACGCCCGCGGCCAAGGCCGAGATGGGCGAGCACGACGAGAACATCACCTACGAACAGACGGTGGCCATGGTCGGCGCCGATGTGGCCGCGCAGATCCGCGACATGGCGCTTGCGCTGTACAAGGCGGCGGCCGAGATCGCGCTCAAGAAGGGCATCATCATCGCGGACACCAAGTTCGAGTTCGGTCTGGACAAGGCGGGCCGGGTGGTGCTGATGGACGAGGTGCTCACGCCCGATTCTTCGCGCTACTGGCCGCTGGAGAGCTACGTGGTGGGGCAGAACCCGCCGAGCTACGACAAGCAGTTCCTGCGCGACTGGCTGGAGACCGCCAAGGTCAGCGGCAAGCCCTGGGACAAGACGGCGCCCTCGCCGCGCCTGCCCAAAGAGGTGATCGAGAAGACCGCCGCCAAATACCAGGAAGCGCTCACCCGGCTGATGGGCTGAAGGCCTTCAGGCTTTGGACGGCACCACTGGCAGCGGCACCATGACCGGCTGTCCCGGTGTGGTGCAGCCGGTGTCGCAACAGCGGCCGGGCTGCCGATTCTTGGTGATGGAGCGCTGCTCGTCGTGCAGCACGCCACGGTCCAGCAGGCGCTCGACCAGCTCCACCTTGGAGCCCACCGGATAGTTGCGCCAGATCTCCTGTTTCATCGCCGCGGGCGAACCACCGCCGTGCAGGCTGATCACCGAATACCAGCCACCCTGGTGCGAGGCGGTCAGGCGGCGGTGGCCGGGTTGTGGTCTTCGTCGGGGCCGGGCAGGGCCACGATCAGACCGCCCGAGACCTCGTGGGCCAGCCGGTGCATGTCGTAGATCTGGGTGGCCAGCAGCAGCTTGCCGATGTTGCTGTAGACCGGGTCGGGCATGAAGGTCTGGCTGTGTTCGTCCTGCGTCGCGTAGACGCTGGCCGCCACACCGCAGGCGTAGAAGCCCTCGGTGATCTTGATCAGTTCCACCATCGGCTCGCGCAGGTTGCTCTTCTCGTCCGGGTCCAGGCCGTTGGCTTCGCACATCAGCGCCCCGGCCCCGATCAGCAGGTCGCCAAAACCCGCACGCGCCGCGATGCAGCTGTGGCGGTGGTGGGTGGCGTAGCTGTAGGTCAGCACCTGGCTGTGTTCCCATTCGCCGGCGTAGAACACCCGCTCCCAGGGCACGAACACCCGGTCGAACATCACCACCGCCGTGGCCTGCCCGTAGCGGCGCGAGAACAGCGCGTCACCGTGCTCCAGCTTGTCGCCGGGGCGCCCGGCGGGGCGCGACACGATGGTGATGCCGGGCGCGTCCACCCGCACCGCGCAGCACACCGCAAACGCCTCGTCTTCCCGGCCCATGTTGCGGCTGGGCATGACCATCAGCTCGTGCATGTAGGGGCCGCCGGTCACGATGGCCTTGGTGCCGCTGATCACGATGCCCTGGCCGTTGCGTTCGACCACATGCACATAGGTGTCGGGGTTGGCCTGCTGGTGCGGCTTGCGGCTGCGGTCGCCCTTGGCGTCGGTCATGGCCACGCCAATGGAGAGGTCGTTGTCCTGCGCATAGGCCAGGTAGGCGCTGAACCGCGCGCGGTGCTCGGTGCTGCCGCGGGCGTCGTCGATGCGCGCCACCGCCTGCGCCAGGCCGTTCAGCGCATCGTGCGCCAGGTAGCGCTGGGCACAGCCGGTTTCCTGGCACAGCAGCCGCACCGCTTCGAGCTTGTTGAGCAGGTCGCCGGCCGACTCGTTGAGGTGGAGCATGCGGTTGACCACGCGCTGGCGCGAGGTCTGGGTGGCCAGCGCCACCGGCGCCAGTTCGGGCCGCAAGGCAAAGTCGTAGGTGAACGCGAGCGCGTTCACGCCGGGGCGCAAGGCGGGCTCGTCCGCCACGCTGGCCACCTCGCGGCCGTCCACAAACACCCGCGGCTTGTAGCGCCGCAAGGATTCGCGGTAGTCGTCGCCCGACATCAGGGTGGCACGGGTGGGGGCGAGTTCAAGCGGGGCGTTCATGTTGTCTCCGGCGCAAGTGTTTGTTGTCGTGAAGGCAGACCGAGCCGCTATTGAACACCGATCCGCGCGCCCTGGCGAGCACGCGCGCTACACCTCAGCCGCCAAACCCGTTCTTCAGCGCACCCCGCAGGAAGCCCACAAACGCCGTCACAGCCAGCGGCACATGGGCCGAATACGGGCGGATCGCGACGATGCGGTCGGCAAACGAGCCCACCGGCGACCAGCCCGGCAGCAACTCCACCAGTTTGCCCGCCCGCAGTGCGGCCTGCGCGCTGAAGTCCGGCAGCAGCGCGATGCCCAGCCCCGCCAGCGCCGCGTCGCGCAAGGCTTCGCTGTTGTTGGCAGCGAGCGACCCCGACACCTGCACCGTCACGCGCTCCAGGTTTGCGGCACGTGCTTCGGGCTCAAACGTCCAGGCCGGGCGCTCCTGCGGGCGCGGGTAGTGCAGGCAGTTGTGCGCGCTCAGGTCTTGCGGCCGCAGCGGTGTGCCAGCGCGGCG
>JALOSH010000104.1 GCA_025458545.1 Hydrogenophaga sp. | reverse complement strand
GATGCGACGCCGGCCGAGGTCAAGGCCTGGGACATCGATGTGCGCCCGGACTTCAAGGGCTTGCCCAAAGGCGCTGGTTCGGTGAGCCTGGGTGAGACGGTCTGGATGGCCAAGTGCGCGTCCTGCCATGGCGATTTTGGTGAGTCGAACGAGGTGTTCACGCCGATCGTGGGCGGCACCACCAAAAAGGACATCGAGACCGGCCGCGTGGCCGCGCTGGTGGAAGGTGCGCCTGCCACCGCGCCGCAGAAGACCACCATGATGAAGGTGGCCACGCTGTCCACGCTGTGGGACTACATCAACCGCGCCATGCCCTGGAACAACCCCAAGACGCTGACGGCGGACGAGGTGTTCGGGGTGACGGCCTACATCCTGAACATGGCCGATGTGGTGCCGGCCAACTTCGTGCTGTCGGACCAGAACATCGCCGAGGTGCAGAAACGCATGCCCAATCGCAACGGCATGGTGTTCTACGAACCGATGTGGAAGACCAACGGCAAAGGCGATGTGAAAAACGTGGCTTGCATGAAGGATTGCTCGGTCGATCCCAAGGTGCGCTCTTTCCTGCCCGACTTCGCCCGCGACGCGCACGGCAACATCCAGCAGCAGAACCGGGTGATCGGTCCGGTGCGCGGTGCCGACACTACCCAGCCCGCGCCCAAGGGACTGCCGCGTGCCGCCGCTGCGTCCACCGTGGTGGCGCTGGCGCCCGCAGCGCCTGCCGGCGCCAACGTCAACAACCTGCTGGCGGCCAACGCCTGCACCGCCTGCCACGGCGTGAAGAACCGGATCGTGGGGCCGTCGTTTGTCGAAATCGCCGCCAAACACAAAGGCAAGCCGAACCTGGAGGCCTACCTGACCGACAAGATCAAGGCCGGTGGTTCCGGTGTGTTTGGCGCCGTGCCCATGCCCGCCCAGCCACAATTGAGCGACGCAGACGCCAGGGCCATGGCCGCCTGGATCGCCGCCGGGCCACGGTGATGCAACAGCGCCTGTTGCTCGTGCAGGCACGGTCTGGCTGAACCTTCTTATATTCGCAATTGCTCGTTAACCCCAACCGCTTTTCCCCACGGAGACCTTAAGCTATGCGCATGAAAACCACACACATCGGATGGGCCGTTGCGGCCATGTTGGCATCCACCGGCGCTCAGGCGCTCGACGCTGCGGCCGCCAAAGCGCTGGCCTCCAAAAGCGCCTGCCTGGCCTGCCACGCGGTCGACCGCAAGATGGTCGGCCCCTCGTACAAAGATGTGGCCGCCAAACACAAAGGCCAGGCCGACGCCGTGGCCAAAGTGGCGGCCCGCATCAAGTCCGGTGGCTCGGGCATGTATGGTCCAGTGCCGATGCCGGCACAGCCCAACCTCAAAGACGAAGAAGCCAAACTGTTGGCCACCTGGATCCTCGCGGGCGCACCCGACAAGTAAACTCCCCCCTGTACCCTTTTCTTCAGGAGATCTGCCATGACCACCACCCGTCGCGACGCCATCAAGACCACGGGCGCATTCGCCACCCTGGTTTCGCTGGGCATCATCACCCAGGCCCAGGCCCACGCTGCCGTCACCCGCGACAGCTTTGCCTCCAAATCCGTTGAAGAAGCGCTCAAGGCCATTGGTGGCACCGCTGCCTCCAACGACCAGGTCAGCGTCGTCTCACCCGACATCGCCGAAAACGGTGCCGTGGTGCCCGTGGGCGCCACCAGCAAGCTGCCCAACACGACAGAGATCTACCTGATCGTCGAGAAAAACCCGACGCCCCTGGCCGCCGGTTTTATGATCCCCGCCGGCACCAACCCCGACGTGCAGACCCGCCTGAAGATGGGCCAGAGCACCAACGTGATCGCGGTGGTGAAGGCCGACGGCAAGCTCTACTCGGCCACCAAAGAAACCAAAGTGACGCTGGGCGGTTGCGGCGGCTGATCGCTCCCGCAGCGTCCCATCTTCCTTCCCCATTTTTGATTTGATAGGAGTCCATCATGTCTGATCCGATGCGCATCCGTGCTGCCCTGGCGGGCGACGAAACCACCGTCCGTGTGCTGATGTCCCACCCCATGGAACCCGGTACCCGCCGGGACGCCGCGGGCGCCCTCATTCCCGCCCACTTCATCCAGGACGTGGTCGCCACCGTCAACGGCAAGACCGTGCTGAACGCTATGTTCAGCGGCGCCGTTTCGCAAAACCCCTTCCTGTCGTTCAAGTTCAAGGGCGCGGCCAAGGGTGACAAGGTCGTGGTCAAGTGGAGCGACAACAAGGGCGCGACCCGCACCGACGAAGCCGCCATCGCCTGACACGGTCTTGGTGCAGCACGGCCAGCCACGCAAGTCGCTGGCCGTTTTTGATTTTTCACCACAACAAGGAGACTTCCAGATGAAAAAGCCCGTGCTCTTGGGTCGCGCCGCCGCCGCCGCTGCGCTGCTTGCCGTGGGCGTTGCCCACGCACAAGGTTCGACCGCAGACGGTATTGCCAAGTACCGTGAAATGCTCCAGGACGGCAACCCGGCCGAACTGTTCGAGATGAAAGGGGAAGAGCTCTGGAAGCAAAAGCGTGGCCCGAAGAACGCATCGCTTGAAAAGTGCGACCTGGGCAAGGGTCCGGGCGTCATGGCCGGTGCCTTCACCGAGTTGCCGCGCTACTTTGCCGACGCCGACAAGGTGATGGACCTCGAGACCCGTCTCATTCATTGCATGGTGACGCTGCAAGGCTTCAACGAAGCCGAGCTGTACAAGGCGGCGCCCACGATCGGGCGCGGCGAAGGCGCCAATCTGGTGGCGATCACGACCTATGTGGCCACACAGTCCAAGGGCATGCGCTTCAACCTGCCCCAGACGCATCCCAAAGAGAAAGCCCTGTACGAAGTGGGCAAACGCGCCTTCTTCCAGCGTGCCGGCACACACGACTTTTCCTGCGCTTCCTGCCACGGCATGGAGCAGGGGCGCATTCGCCTGCAAGACCTGCCCAACCTCACCAAGAACCCCGGCGACGGGGTGGGCTACGCGGCCTGGCCTGCCTACCGCGTGTCGAACGCGCAGATGTGGACCATGCAGAAGCGCTTGAACGACTGCTACCGCCAGCAGCGCTTCCCCGAGCCCAAGTTCGGCAGCGACATCACGATCGCCCTCAGTGTGTACATGGGTGTGAACGCCAAAGGCTCGCAATCCGCCGTGCCCACCATCAAGCGCTGACCCAGGAGACACCCTCATGAAAAAACCCATTGCCTACGCACTCGTCCCCGCCGCCGTGCTGGCCCTGAGCGCCTGCTCCACCGGCATGTTCGGCGGTGTCGATCACGACAAGATGTTCAACGACGTGGTGACCGCGTCGTTCCAGCCCAACGGCATTGCCACACTCGATTACCTCAAGCTCGATGAAGCCAATGCCGCCTGTGCGGCGGCCGACGTGTCGGGCAAACCGCTGAGCGAAAAGATGGTCAAGGCGATCGAGGAAGCCGAGATGAAGACCATCAAGTGGCCCACCGACGGCAAGTTCCTGGGGGACTGGCGAAAGGGCGAAGCGGTCGCACAAAGTGGGCGCGGACTCACGTGGACCGACACCGCCGCCACGGTGAACGGCGGCAACTGCTACAACTGCCACCAGATGGACAAGAAAGAAATCTCGTACGGCAACCTGGGCCCGAGCCTCTACAACTACGGCAAGCTGCGTGGCGTGACCGACCCGAACGCGGCCGCTTCCAAGCCCATCGTGGAATACACCTGGGGCAAGCTGTGGAACTCGCGCGCCTACAACGCCTGCTCCCAGATGCCGCGTGCCGGGCACAAGGGCATCCTGACCCAGGCCCAGTTGCAGGACGTCATGGCGCTGTTGCTGGATCCGAAGTCGCCGGTCAACCAATGACGGCTCCGCCCGTGTCGGCACGCGCCGGCACGGGCCTTCAAAAAAATTTGGCGCAAATATCAGCGATCAATTGATAAGGAATGTTCATGAGTTTCAGTCGTCGTGAATTCATGCAGGTGCTGGCGGTGGCCAGTGCCACCGGTATGGCCATCGGCCACAAAGACGTGCTGGCGGCCACGCCGGGAGCGGCCGAACGCCTGTACAACGTCCCCAAGTTCGGCAATGTCAGCTTTCTGCACTTCACCGACTGCCACGCACAGCTCACCCCGATCTACTTTCGCGAACCGAACGTGAACCTGGGCGTGGCCGAGGCGGTGGGCCGCCCGCCGCACATCGTGGGCGAGCATCTGCTGAAATTCTTCGGCTTCAAGCCCAACACCCTCGAAGCCCACGCCTTCACCTACCTCAACTTCAGCCAGGCCGCCAAGACCTACGGCAAGGTGGGTGGCTTCGCCCACCTGGCCACGCTGGTGAAACAGCTCAAGGCCAGCCGCCCGCACGCGCTGCTGCTCGACGGCGGCGACACCTGGCAGGGTTCGGCCACCTCGCTGTGGACCAACGGGCAGGACATGGTCGACGCCTGCAAGCTGCTGGGTGTGAACATGATGAGCCCGCACTGGGAATTCACCTTTGGCGCCAAGCGCGTGACGGAAATCATCGAGAAGGACTTCAAGGGCCAGATCGACTTCCTGGCGCAGAACGTCAGGACCACCGACTTCGACGAACCCGTGTTCAAGCCGTATTCGGTGCGCGAAATGAACGGCGTGAAGCTCGCGGTGATCGGCCAGGCCTTTCCCTACACACCGATTGCCAACCCGCGCTACATGGTGCCCGACTGGACCTTCGGCATCCAGGACGAGAACATGCAGAAGATGGTGGACCAGGCCCGGGCCGAAGGCTGCCAGGTCGTGGTCGTGCTGTCGCACAACGGCATGGATGTGGACATCAAGATGGCCTCGCGCGTGCGCGGCATCGACGCGGTGCTCGGCGGCCACACGCACGACGGCATGCCCGCGCCGGTGATCGTCAAGAACGGTGGCGGCCAGACCCTGGTGACCAACGCCGGTTCCAACAGCAAGTTCCTGGGCGTGCTGGACTTCGACGTGCGCGGTGGCAAGGTGCAGGACTTCCGCTACAAGCTGCTGCCGGTGTTCGCCAACCTGTTGCCGGCTGACCAGGCCATGCAGGCCCATATCGACAAGGTGCGCGAGCCCTACAAAGCCAAGCTGGAAGAAAAGCTCGCGGTGACCGAAGACCTGCTGTACCGCCGCGGCAACTTCAACGGCTCGTGGGACCAGGTGATCTGCGACGCGCTGATCGAGGTCAAGGGTGCCGACATGTCGTTCTCGCCCGGCGTGCGCTGGGGCACTTCGCTGCTGCCGGGCGATGTCATCACCTACGAGCGCATGATGGACCAGATGGCGCTGACCTACCCGGCCACCACGCTCAACACCTTCACCGGCGCCGAGATCAAGACCATTCTGGAAGACATCGGCGACAACATCTTCAACCCCGACCCCTATTTCCAGCAGGGCGGCGACATGGTGCGCGTGGGGGGGCTGCAGTACAGCGTCGCGCCCAACGCCAAGATGGGGGCGCGCATCAACAACATGGTGCTCAAAGGCAAGCCGATCGAGGCCGACAAAAAGTACAAGGTGGCGGGCTGGGCCTCGGTGCAGGAAAACGTGCAAGGCGAGCCGATCTGGGACGTGGTGTCAGGCTACCTGCGCAACAAGAAGGTGATCAAGGGCGTGAAGATCAACAAGCCGGAAGTCATCGGCATGAAGGGCAACCCTGGCATGGTGCTCTGACACCAGACGTCCCGCCAGAGGTTGATCGTCCGGGGCTCGTGGAGCCTGATCCAAGAAAAAAAGCCCGCTATCGGATGGACAGCGGGCTTTCATGTTTTGGTGCCGGAGAGATGAATCGAACACCCGACCTTCTCATTACGAATGAGCTGCTCTACCGACTGAGCTACACCGGCAATAAAGCCACACATTATAGCTTGGCGTGGTAGCCGGTCACCCGTTCGACCTCGTTCTTCGAACCCAGCATCACCGACACGCGCTGATGCAGTTTTTCGGGCTGGATGTCCAGGATGCGCCGCTGTCCGTCGGTGGCGGCGCCGCCGGCCTGTTCGACCAGCCAGCTCATGGGATTGGCCTCGTACATCAGCCGCAGCTTGCCGGCTTTTTCAGGCTCGCGCTTGTCCCAGGGGTAGAGGAAGACGCCGCCGCGCGTGAGGATGCGGTGCACGTCGGCCACCATGCTGGCCACCCAGCGCATGTTGAAGTCCTTGCCGCGAGTGCCTTCCTTGCCCGCCAGGCATTCGTCCACATAGCGCTTGACCGGTTCGGCCCAGTGGCGCATGTTGCTCATGTTGATGGCGAATTCTTTGGTGTCGGCCGGTATCTGCACGTTCTCGCGGGTCAGCACGAAAGAACCCTGCTCGCGATCGAGCGTGAACATGGCCACGCCGTCGCCCACGGTGAGCACAAGCGTGGTCTGCGGGCCGTAGACACAGTACCCCGCAGCGACCTGCTGACTGCCAGGCTGGAGGAAGTCGGCCTCGCAGACGCCGGGGCTGCCTTCGGGCTTTTTGAGCACGCTGAAGATGGTGCCGATGCTCACGTTCACGTCGATGTTGGACGAGCCGTCCAACGGGTCGAACATCAGCAGGTATTCGCCCTGCGGATAGCGGTTGGGCACCACGTAGATGCTGTCCATTTCTTCGCTGGCCATGGCCGCCAAGTGGCCGCCCCACTCGTTGGCTTCGATCAGCACCTCGTTGGCAATGATGTCCAGCTTTTTCTGTACCTCGCCTTGCACGTTTTCAGAATCGGCCGATCCCATGACATCGCCCAGGTCGCCCTTGTTCACGGCCTGGCTGATGCGTTTGCAGGCGCGTGCCACCACCTCCAGCAGCAGCCGCAGATCGCCAGGAATGTGGCCGTCCACCCGTTGCTGTTCCACCAGATAGCGGGTGAGTGAAATTCTTTTGCTCATGGTTCTTCCTTATTCAGCCAAAGCGCGGGTCACGACCTCGCGCACATCGTTGCTCAGGTCGGCTTTGGCGGCCACCCGGGCGATGGCTTCGCGGGCGGCACTGCGGTAGGGCTCGGCCAGCTTTTTCCAGCGGTCCAGCGCGCGGGCCAGCCGGGCAGCCACTTGCGGGTTGAAGGCGTCGAGTTCGAGCACGCGCTCGCTCCAGAACACGTAGCCAGCCGCATCCGCGCGGTGGAAGGCGCCGGGGTTGGCGCTG
>JALOSH010000103.1 GCA_025458545.1 Hydrogenophaga sp. | reverse complement strand
CGCGTCCAGGTGTGTGCCGTTGTGGGTCGAGAGCTGGATCATCTCCACCGCCCACACATCGCCGTCGGGCAGGTCTTCCTGCTTCAGGCCGGGGAAGAACGGCGCCATCTGCTCGAACGAGTTCTTGTGGTCGAAGTACTGGATCTTGGGCGCGAAGGCGGGTGGGTCCGAGATCACGTCGTTTTCCAGAAAGATGGAGAGGTCGACAAAATTGCGGGGCATGGGGGTCTCCTTGGGGTTCGTTCAGCGGGGATGCGTTTCGTGCCAGTGCACCATGGGCAGGCCGGGCACGGGCGAGCGGAAGGTGGGGATGCTGGTGCCCAGCAGGCTGCCGATGCAGACCGTGCGCAGGTCGGGTCCGGCGAAGGTGATGCTGGCCATCCACGGCGCCAGCGTGCCGCGGGCGCGCGCCATGTCGTCGGCCGTCACGGTGCCGGCGCGCATCTTCTCCACCAGGTTCTGGCTCGCGGCCGGGTCGCCGTCGTCCAGCAGCAGGCGCACGTCGCCCTGCGGCGTGAGCGCGATCAGGCGGTCCACCATCACCAGCGTGCACCAGAGATTGCCAAAGGCGTCGAAGGCGATGCCGTCGGGGTAGCCGCCGAGATCGGCCGGGCCGAACACCTCGCGGTCGGCGAGCGACACGCCGTCGGCCGACTCCACCACGCGCATGCGCGAGATGTGCGGCCCGGTGGTCTCGACGATATAGAGCCATTCTTCGGTCGCGTCAAAGCGGATCTCGTTGGTGAAGTGAAAGCCCTCGGCCACCACCCGCAGGCCGCGGTCGTCGAGCACGGCGACATAGCCATCGCGCACGCGGCGTGCGGCCGCGGCGGTCCAGGGGTTCACGCGTGTCGAGACCGTGATCCAGGTCCGACCCTTGGAGTCACGCAACACGAAGTTGACCTTGCCGATGGGCTGACCATCCAGGCGGTCGTGCAGCGTGCGGGTGCGGCCGTCGCGGTCCATCTGCTCCAGTGCGTCGGTTCCGAAGTTGGCGATCAGCAGGCTGCCGTCGGCCGCAAAGGCCAGCCCGTTGGGCAGCGTGCCCTGGGTGAACTTGGCCTCGAAAGCCTCGGCGCTGTCGGTGGCGGCGCGAGCAAAGCGCTCGTCGGCGCGCTGGCCAATGAAAGTCTGCGTGCCGTCGGTGTCGATGCGGGTGACGCCGCCGCGCGCGTCGGCCGCCCAGAGCGTGCCGTCGCGCTCGGCCAGGATGCACTCGGGCCGCTGCAGGTCGCGCCCGACTGTGGTGATGGCAGAGCGGTCGACCGTGAAGCCGTCGAGCGGATTGGGCAGATTCATTTCAGTTGTCCACGGTTGGCGGAGCGATACCCGTGTCGCATGCCGCCGCGCCACCCAGAGGCACCGCCGGGCCGGCTTCGCCGGACGGCCAGTGCCGCCCCCCTTGGGGGGTGACGCGAAGCGGCGCAGGGGGTGTTCATTTGAGCAACACCAGGCTGATCTGCGGAAACGCCATCAACAGCAGCAGCACGCCGACCATGATCAGCGTGAACGGCCCGGTGCCGCGGAAGACGTCGCCCAGGCTGATGCGCGGATCGTTCAGCGAGCTCTTGACCACGTAGGCCGAGAGCCCGAAGGGCGGCGTGAGCAGGCCGATCTCCACCGCCACCACCGTGACCACGCCGAACCAGATCAGGTTCATGCCGAACTGCTCGGCGATCGGCAGCATCAGCGGCAGCACGATCAGCAGGATGGACGACGAGTCGATCACCGTGCCCAGCAGGATGACGATGAACACATAGATCATGAGAAAGACGAAGGGCCCGAAGCCGGCCTGGCCGATCATCTCCATCAAAAACTGCGGCATGCCCGACATGGCGAGCATGCGGGTGTAGATGCTGGCGCAGATGATCAGGAAACTCACCGCCACGGTCACGTGCCCGGTCTCGGTCAGCACCTCCCAGAAGGTTTTGGCCGTGAGCTTGCGGCGCAGCACCGCGATCAGCAGCGCCAAGGCCGCACCCACCGCGCCGGCCTCGGTGGCGGTGAACAGCCCGCCATACAGCCCGCCGAGCACGCCGCCGATCATCAGCACGATGGGCAGCAGCTTGAGCAGCATGGTGAGCGCGCTCATGTCCTCCCCGTCGGGCAGCGGCATCTCGCCGCCGGCGTAGACCATCGAGGGCCTGAAGTAGGCCGCGAGCACGATGCCGATCGCAAAGGCCGAGGCCAGCAGCAGGCCCGGCACGATGCCAGCGGTGAACAGATCGCCGACCGACTGGTTGGCCAGGAAGCCGTAGAGGATCATCAGCAGGCTGGGCGGGATCAGCATGCCCAGCACCGAGGACCCCGCCACCACGCCCACGGCGAACTTCGGCTGGTAGCCAAAACGCATCATCTGTGGCACCGCGACGCGGGTGAACACCGCGGCCGAGGCGATGGAGATGCCGGTGATGGCGGCGAACACCGCGTTGGACGCGACCGTGGCCACGCCCAGGCCGCCGCGCAGGCGACGAAACAGCTGGTTGGCGACTTCGAAGGCGTCCTTGCCGATGTCGGCCCGGGCCACCAGAAAACCGGTCAGCACGAACAGCGGCACCACCCCGAAGATGTGGCTGGCGATGGCGTCGCTCGACGCCTGAGCCAGCAGGTTGGCCGCGACGCCGATGTCGCCGCGGATGATCCAGACGCCGACGAAGGAGACCAGACCCAGCACCACCGCCACGTGCAGGCCGCCCCAGATCAGGAGCAGCATCAGCACCAGCGAGAGCACGGCCACGGTGGTGGCGCTCATGGGACAACCTTCGGTGTTGCGCTCATGGGCCTTCCTTCCGACTGGCCACCAGGCGCTGGCCCCGCTGCAGGTCCATGAACGCCAGCAGCACGAAGGTCAGCGCCGTCACGCTCAGGCCCACCAGCATCATCAGCCGCACCGGCCAGACCGGCGCCGTGAAATCGCCCAGCGCCCCCACGTACTCGCGCGTGGCGATGGACTCGATCAGCGAAGGCCAGGCGGCCCAGAGGATCACCGCCATCAGCAGCGCGCCCAGCACGTGGTACAGCGCCTGCAAGCGCGCAGCCAGCACCGGCCGCTCGCGCTTGAGCCGGTCCAGCAACATGTCGGCGCGGGTGAAGCGGCCGCAGCGCAGGGTGTCGGCCAACTGCAGGAACACGATGCCCACGATGGACAGCGACACCAGCTCGGTGACGCCGCGCACCGGCGCGTCGAAGCCGGTGCGCCCGACGATGTCGGTGTTGATCAGCAGCATCAGGCCGATGATGAGCAGCGTGCCCAGGGCGTTGAGCGACTGGGTCAGGCGGTGCAGCCCGAAGGGCAGCGGCAGGTTGTAGGCGTCCTGCGGGGCGGCGTCCGCGCGGGACGCCGCCTCGCCGTCGGCTGGCGTGGCAAGGCTCATGGCGTGTGCGGGCGGGGGTTCACTTGACCGACCAGTCGCGCGGCAGCTGGGCCCCGCTCTTTTTCAGGCCGTCCATGTAGGCCTTGAGGATCTCGTTGCCCGGCGCGCCCTTGCCCTGCAGGTCGGCGGCCCAGGTCTGTGCCACGTTGGGAATGGTGTCGGCCCAGCGCTGGCGCTCGGCGGCCGGCAGCTCGCTGACGGTGGCGCCGGCGGCGGCCATGCGCTGCAGCAGCGCCTCTGCGGTGGAGCGCTGCGCCTCGGCGAAGCGCTTGTCGTACTCGACGCCGACTTCCCTGAACACCTGCTGCACCTCGGGCGGCATCGCGTCGAAGCGGCGCTTGTTCATCACCACCGCGCCAGCAAACATGGACCCGAAGTTCACCTTGGTCACAAAGGGCGCCACCTCGTGCAGCTTGGCGCCCCAGGCGCCGGTGCTGAAGGTGATGGCGCCGTTGGACACGCCCGACTTGATGTCCTCGTAGTAGGTCGGCAGCGAACCGGCCACGGCCACCGCGCCGGTGTTGCGGATCCAGTTGGCCGACGGGCCGGGCGCGCTGATCTTCTTGCCCTTGAGGTCGTCGATGGACTTGACCGGGAAGTTGGTCCAGAGGTGGTAGGTGTCCAGCGCGGTGCCGCCGAGGTAGACCAGTCCGTTCCTGGTCCAGGCGTCTCCCATGGCCGGAATGCTCTTCTGCATGTCGGCCACGATGCTGCCCAGCCCTTGGACTCGCTGCCGATCTTGACCAGCGTGCCGCCCCAGGCCTTGGTCCATTCGACCTTGTGCTTGCCGCCGGCGGCGGCCAGGCGCTTGTCCACCTCGGGGATGTAGAACTCGTCCAGCAGCTTGACCCACAGGAACACCGGTGGGTGGCCGCCCGCGGCGGTGAGCCTGATGGTCTGCTGCGCGTGCGCGCTGTGCAGGCCTGCGAAGGTGAGGGCCGTTGCCAGCAGGCTGGTCTGGAAGATGCGACGTTTCATGCTTGTCTCCGGGTGGTGGATGTGGAAGGCGCTCTGCGGCGCGGGGCAGGGGAACGGGAAGAAGCAGGCGAGGGGGAGCGGGAAACCGATGTCGGCAGGGGCATCACCGCGGAGATGCCCGCGGTGATGAAGTCGACCAACAGCGGCGCCGCGTCGGGGCCACAAATCTGGTTGCGTCCGCGCGAGAGCGTGGGGGCGCGGTGGTCGGTGATGTGGTGCAGCAGCGCACCCAGCGCGAACTGGTAGGCCCAGGCGGCGCGGGCGCGGTCGTGGCCCGGGCGGGCGGCGTGGATGGCGTCGATGAAGCTGTGGGCCAGCGGGTCGAAGAACTCGGTCAGCACCCGGTGCGTCTCGGGCGTCTGGCGGGCCAGCTCGCGGCCCACCAGCTGGGCGTAGTACTCGCCCTCGGCGCTGGCGCGCTGCACCAGCACCGGCCGCACGAAAGCCTCCACCACCTGGCGCAGGAAGGCCTCGGTCGGCGGCCCGGCCAGCACCTGCTGCAGCAGCGCCAGACGCGCTGTGATGGTGCCCTGCCAGTGCTGGAAGATGGCGTGGAACAGCTCGCTCTTGGGGCCGTAGTAGTAGCCCACCAGCGCCAACGGCACGCCGGCCTCTTCCGCGATCTGCCGGATCGACACGCCGTGGTAGCCGTGCTGCGCAAACAGCTTCTCGGCCGCCAGCAGGATGGCCATCTGCCGGTCTGGCCGGGGTGTGCTGCGCGCGGAAACGGCGCGGGAGCGAGGCGGTGGGGTGGCCATGGCCGGTATTGAACATTTGTACAAGAAAATTGAACACTCGTACAAACCCTGATCCGCGCTCCTTGGTCGCTGGAGCCCGCCACCTCCGGTAGTGCTGGCTTCAGGCCATCACGCCGGCCTCGACCAGGGCGCGGATCTCGGCCTCGCTGAACCCGAACTCCGCCAGCACCTGCGCCGAATGCTGGCCCACGCGCGGCGCGGCGCTCATGGCGTGGGTGGGCGGCGTGCGGTTGAGCGTGACCGGCTGGCCCAGACCTCGCACTGTGCCGCCGTGCCCATCGTCCACGTCCATCACCATGCCGATGGCGCGCGTCTGCTCATGGTCCAGCGCCTGGCCAGCGCTGTTGACCGGGCCGCAGGGCACGCCGGCCGCGTCGAGCCGGTCGCACCACTGCGCCACGCTGTCACCGGCGAGCACGCCCTCGATCAGTTGTTGCAGTTCGGCTCGGTGCTGCACACGCCGCTGCGGGTGGTTGAAGCGCGGGTCGTCCTGCCACTCGGGGTGGCCCAGCACCTCGCAGATGCGGCGCCAGGCGTTGGGGTTGCCGCCGCCGATCACCAGCCCGCCGTCGGCCGCCTGGAACACCTGGTAAGGCGCGATCAGCGAGTGCGCGGTGCCCAGCGGCGGCGTGTCGCGGCCGGTGGAGAAGTAGTTGGCCGCCAGCCAGTAGGTCTGCTGCATCGCCGCCTGCAGCAGCGAGGTTTCGACGCGCTGACCCGCGCCGGTCTTGAGCCGGTGGATGTAGGCCGCCAGCACGCCGAGCGCGGCCAGAATGCCGGCGTTGGTGTCGGCGATCGAGATGCCGGGCTTGACCGGCGCGCGGCCGGGCTCGCCGGTGGCGGCGATGATGCCGCTGAAGGCCTGAAGAATCAGGTCGAAGCCGCCGCGTTCCTTGAGCGGGCCGGTGAAGCCATAGCCCGAAATCGAGCAGTAGATCAGGCTGGGGTTGTCCGGGCGCAGATCGTCGTAGCCCAGGCCCAGGCGGTCCATGTAGCCGACGCGGAAGTTCTCGGTCACCACGTCGGCCTGCTGCGCCAGGCGGCGCAGCGCGTCGCGGCCCAGCGGGTGGCGGAAGTCCAGCGCCAGCGAGCGTTTGCCGCGGTTGATCATGGCGAAGGAGGGCGGCAGATCGCTGTCGCCGGGTTTCTGGTACTGGCGGGCGTCGTCGCCGCCAGGAAACTTCTCGACCTTGATCACGTCGGCGCCGAGGTCGGCCAGCATCAGGCCGCAGGTCGGGCCGGCCATGATCTGCGCGACCTCGAGCACGCGCACGCCGGCCAGCGGCAGGTGGGGAGTGGCTTGCATCTCAGCGTCCTTTGAAAACCGGGGGACGGCGTTCGGCCATGGCCTGGCGCCCTTCTCGAAAATCCTCGCTGGCCGCGCAGGCGGCTTCGCGTGCGCGCAGCACCGCCTCGTCGGTATGGCCCGCGGCCAGTTCGCGCAACGAGGCCTTGGTGCCCTGCGTGGCCAGCGGTGCCAGGGCCGCGACCTGCTGCGCCAGTGCCTGCAGGCGCGTGGCCCAGTCGGCCGGTTCGGCCAGCGCCATCAGCACGCCCCAGGTGTGCAACTGATCGCTGCTCACCGGGTCGGCGGTCAGGAACAGCTGCCGGGCACGCTCGGGGCCGAAGGCCTGACGGTAGCGCTGTAAACCACTGGGGTAGTAGTGGAGGCCGAGCGCGCAGGCCGGCATGCGCCAGGACAGGCCGGGCTGGCCGATGCGCAGATCGCAGGCCAGCACCAGGTCGGTCGCACCGCCGTAGACGCTGCCGTTGAGGCCGGCGATGAGCACCGGGCGCAAGGCGGCGAGGGTGTCCACCGTGCGCTCGAACAGCCGCGGGTCGTGGTCGGCACCGTCGAAGCCGGCCACGTCGTAACCGGCGCTGAACACCGGGCGTGCCTGCCCCGCCGTGTCGGCCGTGAGCACCACCACGCGAATGTCTGGCCGCGAGCCGATCACGCCACACAGGCGCTGGATCTCGATCAGGTCGGAAGCGCCCAAACGGTTCAGACGTCCAGGTCGGCGCACGGTCAGTGCGGCCACCGGCCCGTCCACGGTCAGGCCTGGCGCCTGCCCGTCGTCGCGGGGGCTGTCCATGCTCAGTCTTCCGGCGTGAAGCCGGAGGCCTTGACCACCGGGCCCCAGCGGCCGATGTCGGCCTGCACGGCGGTGGCGAAGGCGGCTGACGCCTCGGCGGGCACGGCTTCGAAGGCGCCCTTGGCCAGTGCGTCCTGGAAGTTCTTGCTGCGGGCCGCGTCGCCAAAGGCCTTGTTCAGTGCGGCGACCACGTTGGCTGGGGTCTTCGCCGGGGCGAACACGCCGAACCATTCGATGGCCGTGGCGTCGCCGTGGCCCAGTTCGGCCAGGGTCGGGGTCTGCGGCAGGGCTGGCACACGCTGCGGGCTGCTCACGGCCAGCGCGCGCACCTTCCCGGCCTGGATCTGTGGCAGCGCGTTGGACATCACGCTCACGTTGGCGGCGACCTGGCCGCCGATCAGGTCGGTCATGGCCGGTGCTGCGCCTCTGTAGGCCACGTGCAGCAGGTCGATGCCCAGCGACTTGCCCAGCGAAACGCCCGTGAAGTGCGGCATTGAGCCCGCGCCCGACGAACCGTAGGCGCCCAGGTTCGGGTTGGCCTTGGCCCACTGGCCAAACTCGGCCAGCGTCTTGACGCTGGCGGGCACGGCGGGGCCGACCGCGAACACGAAGGGCGCCGCGGCGACGCGGGCGACCGGCGCAAAGTCGGCGGCGGGGTTGTAGCTGAGTTTTTTGTACAGGTGCGGGTAGAGCACCACCATCGACGCCGGTGTGAGCACCACGGTGCTGCCGTCGGCCTCGGCGTTCTTCACCGTCTCCAGCGCCAGGCGGCCGCCCGCGCCGGGCTTGTTCTCGACGATCACCGCCGGGGCGATACCCTCCAGCTGCTGCACCAGTGCGCGCGCCAGGGTGTCGGCCGAGCCGCCGGGCGGGAAGCCGACGACGACCTTCAACGGTTTGTTCAGCAGCGGGGCGGGCTGCTGGGCGGCGGCCCAGCCGGCCGCGGTCATTGACAGGGTGGCCAGGACGGCCAGGGTGAGGGTTCGGCGCTGCATGCTGGTCTCCAGGTGGAATGTTGTGAGCAGAGGGTAGGGACAAGTCTGGATGGGCAGACCGCTGCATCACTGACATGATCAGAAATCACATCTGTGATTCTTCGGCATGCCGCTCACCTCCAACGCCACCCCCGTCAAGTCCGCGCTGCGTGTGCTTGAGCTGCTGGAGTTTTTCGCCGAATGGCGGCGTCCGGCGAGCGTGAAGGAGATCGCACAGTCCCTCGGCTACCCGCAGTCCAGCACCTCGGTGTTGCTGCGCAGCCTCAAGGACAGCGGCTACTTCGACCACGACCCGCGCACCGGCATGTACGCGCCCAATGTGCGCGTGTCCTTGGCCACGGCCTGGGTGCAAGAGCAGCTCTACAGCGAGCAGAGCCTGCTGCGCATGATGGAGCGGGTGCTTGCCGAAACTGGCCATACCGTGATGGTCGGCACCCGCCAGGGCGTGCACGTGCGCTACCTGCACGTGCTGCAGGCCACGCGCGCCGGCAGCTTTCAGAGCAAGAGCGGCCTGCTGCGCCCGCTGTTCCGCAGCGCCACCGGCAAGATGCTGCTGACCACCCTGCCTGAACGCGAGGTGGCGCGGCTGCTGCGCCAGGCCAATGCGCAGGAGCCGGACCCGGCGCTGCGCGTGGACATCGACCAGGCGCTGGCCGACCGGCGCCGCGCGCTGGTCGAGGGCCATGCGATCTCGTGGGGCACCTCGGTGGCGGGCGCTGCGGCGATGGCGGTGCTGCTGCCTGGCAAGGAGCCCATGACCCTGAGCCTGGGTGGGCCGATCGAGGAAATCCGCCGCGAGCGAGAGACCCTGCTGCAAGTGCTGCAACGCGCCATCGAGCCCTTCCGTGCGGTGACAACTGCGCGATAGCCGCCGCCAACCGTCCGCTGCTACCCTGCGGCCGCAGGAGACAACCGTATGGTCACGACACCGCCCCCGTTCACCCCCCAGATCCGCCTCTACCAGGACTGGCTCGCCCGCGAACGCGGCCTGCGTTTCGACAGCTACGACGCGCTCTGGCGCTGGTCGACCACCGACCTTGACGCCTTCTGGCAGAGCATCTGGGACTGCTTTGATGTGCAGTCGCCGACGCCGCACCGCGCGGTGCTGGAGGCGAACGTGATGCCCGGCGCGCGCTGGTTTCCTGGCGCGCAGGTGAACTATGTGCAGCAGGTGTTTCGCCACGTCGAGGCGGCCCACGCCGCCGGTTTCCCCGCGGTGATTTCCGACAACGAGAAGGGCCAGTGGCGTGAGCTGAGCTGGCCGGAACTGCGGCGCCAGGTCGCGTCGCTCGCGTTGCACCTGCAGGCCCAGGGTGTGAAACCGGGCGATCGCGTGGCGGCCTACCTGCCCAACATCCCCGAGACGATGGTGGCCTTCCTGGCGGTGGTCAGCATCGGGGGCGTGTGGAGCGTGTGCGCGCCCGACATGGGTACCAACGCCGTGCTCGACCGCTTCAAACAGATCGAACCGGTGGTGCTGATCTCCTGCGACGGCGTGACGTATGGCGGCAAGGACATCGACCGCCTGGCCGTGGTGGGCGAGCTGCGCGCCGCGCTGCCGACCGTGCGCCACGTGTTGCTGCACACCAACCTGGCGCGGGACCCGGCCGAGGTGGACCGCGCGCTGGAAGCCGCGCAACCGTGTGCCGCTTTCAGCACCGCCACCGCGCGCGAGGACGCGGCGGTGCAGGCCTTCGAGCCGTTGTGGCTGCCGTTCGACCACCCACTGTGGATCGTCTACAGCAGCGGCACCACGGGCCTGCCCAAGCCCATCGTGCACGGGCATGGCGGCACCGTCATCGTGGCGCTCGCGCTCAAGACCATCCACAACGACGTGGGCTGCAGCTACGCGCCCAACAGCTGGGGCGAGCGCTACCACTGGTACAGCTCCACCGGCTGGGTGATGTGGAACGCGCAGACCAGCGGCCTGCTCAACGGCACCACCTGTGTCATCTACGACGGCAACCCGGGCGGCAGCAAAGAACACCCCGACTGGACCGTGCTGTGGCGCTTCGCCGCGCGCGAAGGCGTGACGTTTTTTGGCGCGGGTGCGGCGTTTTTTGCGAACTGCCTGAAGGCGGGCGTGGACCTGTCGGCGTGCGGCGATTTGTCGAAGGTGCGCGCGCTCGGCAGCACCGGCTCGCCGCTGTCGGAGGACGCGCAGAACTGGGGCACCGAGCAGTTCCGCAAGCTGCGCGCCGCGGCGGAGCCCCGGTCCGAACCCAACGGGCTCGGGACGCAAGTGGGCGACATCTGGTGGTGCAACATTTCTGGGGGGACAGACTTCGCGGGCGCCTTCATCGGCGGCCACCGCGAGCTGCCACAAACCCCGGGCCGCATGCAGTGCCGCCTGATGGGCTGCGCGGTCGAATCGTGGGACGAACGGGGCCAGCCGGTGACCGACGCCGTGGGCGAACTGGTGTGCGCCCAGCCCATCCCGTCCATGCCGCTGTACTTCGTCGGCGACACCGACCACCGGCGTCTGATCGGCAGCTACTTCGACATGTACCCGCCGGGCCATGGCCGCCAGCCCGGCGGAGGAGACCTTCCCCCCGAAGCCGGCGCCGTCTGGCGCCACGGCGACTGGCTGCGCATCCACCCCGACGGCTCCTGCGTCATCTACGGCCGCTCCGACGCCACCATCAACCGCCACGGCCTGCGCATGGGCACCAGCGAGCTGTACAGCGCGGTCGAGGCGCTGCCCGAGGTGCTGGACTCGATGGTGGTCGATCTCGAATACCTGGGCCGCGAGAGCCACATGCCGCTGTTCGTGGTGCTGCGCCCGGGTCTGACGCTCGACGGTGCGATGCGCGAGAAGATCAGCGCGGCCATCCGCACCGCGCTCTCGCCCCGCTTTCTGCCCGACGACATGCACCAGGTGGCCGAGATCCCGCGCACGCTGTCGGGCAAGAAGCAGGAGCTGCCGATCAAGAAACTGCTGCTCGGCCAGCCGCTGGAAAAAGTGATCAACAAGGAAGCGATGGCCAACCCCGGCTGCCTGGACTGGTACGTCGCGTTCGCGGCCGAGCACC
>JALOSH010000102.1 GCA_025458545.1 Hydrogenophaga sp. | reverse complement strand
CGGCCACCAGGCGGCGTGTGTTGGGGCTGTCGCGGCCGGTGTACCAGCCCAGCGCTCTCTCGCCGGTCAGCCGCTCGATGATCGCCATCGCCTCGGCCAAGTGCGCGCGCTCGGTCGCTTCGTCCACGTTCTGGTAGTGGATCCACTTCAAGCCGTGGCAGGCGATGTCGTAGCCCAACTCCTGGAACGCGGCGGTCAGCTCGGGGTGCTTCTGCAAGGCGGTGGCCACGCCGAACACGGTGAGCGGCAGGCCGCGCTTCTCGAACTCGCGCAGGATGCGCCAGACGCCAGCGCGCGAGCCGTACTCGTAGATGCCTTCCATGCTGATGTGCCGGTCCGGGAAGGCCGCCGGGTTGAACATTTCCGACAGGAACTGTTCGGAACCGGCATCGCCATGCAGCACCGAGTTCTCGCCGCCTTCTTCGTAGTTCAGCACGAACTGCACCGCGATGCGCGCACCACCGGGCCAGCGCGCATGCGGCACATCGCGGCCATAGCCCACACGAAGTGGGCAAGCGATGGGGTTGGGTCATGTCAACGCGAGCGACAAATCGTTCGTCGGCAGTTTCCGGTCGAAGGTCAGCCCAGCCTCCACGTTCTGCAAATGCTCGTTCATCAGGCGCACCGCGAGCGCTTCGTCCCGGGCTGCCAGGGCTTTGACAATTTCCACATGTTCTTCGCTCGAGTGTTCGGCCGCCTTTGTGCTCTGGTACATAAGCGTGATCAGCGCACAGCGGGACAACAACTCACGCAACAGTTCGGCCAGCACCCGGTTGCCCATGAGTTCGGCCATGCGCACATGAAAGTCGCCCAGCAGTTCGGTGCGACCCGGCACGTCGCTGTTGGCCACCGCCTGCTTTTCTTGGGCCACGTGCTCCCGCAGGGCCTTGATCTTGGCGGGGGTGACCTGCTGCACAAAGGCGCGGGTCATTTCCGCTTCCAGCATGCGGCGCACCGCAAACACCTGCTTGGCTTCTTCCACCGACGGCGCCGCCACAAACGCCCCGCGGGCGGGCTCCAGGCGGATCAGCCGGTTCTGCGACAGCTGAAACAGCGCCTGCCGCACCAGTGTGCGCGAAACACCGAAGTGATCGGCCAGCTTCTGTTCGGCCAGCTTGGTGCCGGGGTGGAGGCGGTGTTCGACGATGGCGCGGGTGAGCGACTCGACGATCTGGGCGGTGCTGGAGGTTTCCATGGGATCATGATATCCAGAAAAACAAAAAGTGTATACACTTTCGGTCGACCGATCCACAAAAACCAACCGAAGGAAACTGCCATGGGCCTGAGCACCCACGTCCTGGACACCATGCACGGCTGCCCCGCTACGGGCATGGGCGTTGAACTCTACAGCACCGTCGGCGAGCAGGCCACGCTGGTCAAGCGCTTCACCCTCAACGCCGATGGTCGCAACCCTGACGGACCTCTGTACGACAACGCCAGCCTCCAGCGCGGCACCTACCGGCTGGTGTTCGACGTCAAGGGCTATTTCGCGGCCAAAGGCGTGGCGCTTCCCGAGCCCAACTTTCTCAACCGGGTGGCGCTGGACTTCGGCGTGGCGCACACCGACCAGCACTACCACGTGCCGCTGCTGGTCAGCCCCTGGAGTTACTCCACCTACCGAGGCAGCTGAGCCCAAAAAAAAGCCCGCCAGGTGGCGGGCTTGAAGCTTGGAGAAAACGGTGGGGATCAGCGATCGCGTTGACCTTCGGTGAGCGTGTCGAGCTGGAATTTGCCGCTCTCATGCCACAGCCAGGTGTCGGTGTAGGTCACGCGGCCCATGCGGTGTGGCACCGGGTAGGGTGCTGCGGCCCGCACCGTGCGCTCGATCTCGGCCCGGGCGCCTGCGTGGCTGGGCGGGCGCAGCCAGTTCATGGAAGTCACCTGGCCGCGGCCGTCGATGTCCACCTGCATCACACCCACACCTTGCAGCAGCGGGGGCATCTTGCCCTTGTAAATGCGGTGACCGTTTTTGTCGTACAGATGGCGTGCGCCGTACTTGCGGTAGGCCTGGGGGGTGGTTGCTGTTGACAGCACGGTGCCCGGTGGCAACGGGGCTGCGGCCGCTGGGGCCGGGGCTGGTGCGGGCGCCACGGGCGCCACAGCACGGGGCGCAGGCGGTGCCGCCGGCGCGGGGGCGGGTGGGGGAGGCATGGGTGTGGAACAGGCGGCCAGCAGGGCGGTGGTGAACGCCACCAGCCCGCCCCAGGCAGAGCGTGTGTTGGCCAGCGGTGTGGGAGGGGTGTGTCTCATGGTCTCGGGTGTTTGGGTGCGATGTAGGTGTGACGCGAGTCGACGGGTCGGCAGCCACCGGGTGCTGGAAGCGTCGGCGACCGCAGTGTAGGGCGGTTTGCGGATTCCGGTGGCATCGTCCGCGGTGGATACTGGCGTCGGCTGACCAGCTTTACGTTTTCACACATTTGTATGGCGAACGAACCACACCTCGATGACCACCTGGACACTTTCCTCAACCGTCTGGCGCGCGACCCTGCGGTGCTGGTCACGGTTCTGAGCTCGCGCGGCTCGGTTCCCCGCGAGGCGGGCACCTGGATGGCGGTGTTCGCCGACACACAGGTCGGCACCATCGGCGGCGGCCAGCTGGAGTGGGATGCCTTGCGCCAGGCGCGCGGCCGACTCCCCGGGCACCCGGAGCCCGCTTGGGAGCAAGCGGTGGCGCTCGGCCCCAGCCTGGGGCAGTGCTGCGGTGGCAGCCTGGTGCTGGGCTTCCAGCGACTGCAGGCAACGGATGTGGCCGACCTGCGCGAGCGCCTGGCGCCGGTCTTGACCCCGGTGGCCCTGTTCGGCGGTGGTCACGTGGGCCATGCCCTGGTGCGGGCGCTCGCGCCGCTGCCGTTCTGCACCACCTGGATCGACAGCCGCGACGGGGTTTTTCCGGCCCAGCTTCCGGGGCACGTGCAGACCGAACACTCCGATCCGGTGCAGGGCGCGGTGGCCGACCTCTCGCCCGGTGCGCGGGTGCTGATCATGAGCTTCTCGCACGCTGAAGACCTGGACATCGTCGCCGCCTGCCTGCAGCGCCAGCGCCAGCGCGCCGACCTCCCGTTCGTGGGCCTGATCGGCAGCCGCAGCAAATGGGCCCGCTTCCGGCACCGCCTCGCCGAGCGCGGTTTCACCGAGGCCGAGCTCGCGCACGTCACCTGTCCCATCGGGCTGCCGGGGATACGCGGCAAAGAGCCCGCGGTGATCGCCGCCTCGGTCGTGGCGCAGTTGTTGCTTTTGCCTGCCGCAGGCACCGCCACGGGGCATGGGCCGTGAAAGCCCATCCACAGGGTCGGGCCCGCTTGAATGTTTTCAAAAAGTGTATACACTTTGACGTGGTCGCAGCGGAGCGGGTGGGTTTCAGACCCACTCAATCGCGGCCCTCAGTGGACTCAGAGCGCCCGCGGTGGTGAGTCACAAATTCTGACGGCCTGGCCGTCGTGTTGAGGTGCCATGGAAACCTACCTGCTCGACTGGGCCAATCTGCTCTTGCGCTGGCTGCACGTCATCGTCGCCATCGCCTGGATCGGCTCTTCCTTCTACTTCGTCTTTCTCGACAGCAGCCTCACGCCGCCCGAAGACGAGCAGCTCAAAAAAGACGGCGTCAGCGGCGAACTCTGGGCGCTGCACGGCGGCGGCTTCTACCACCCGGTCAAGTTCAAGGGCGCTCCGCCCAAGCTGCCGCACCACCTGCACTGGTTCTACTGGGAGAGCTATTCCACCTGGCTGTCGGGGTTTGCGCTGTTCCTGGTGTCTTACCTCTGGAGCCCCAGCGTCTACCTGATCGATCCGAACATCATGGCCTGGTCGCCCGCCGGGGCGATTGCCGCCGCGCTGGCTTTCCTGGTGGTGTTCTGGTTGCTCTACGACGCCATCTGCCGCACCCTGGGCCAGACCGAGAACGGCGACGCCAAGGTCGGTGCGCTGGTGCTGCTGCTGGTCTGCGTGGCGTCTTACGCCGCCACCCACATGTTCGCTGGCCGCGCCGCCTTTCTGCTGGTGGGTGCCATGTTGGCCACCGCCATGAGCGCCAACGTGTTCTTCTGGATCATCCCCGGCCAGCGCACCATGGTGGCCGACATCACGGCCGGGCGCCCGGTGGACCCGATCCACGGCTTTCGCGGCAAGCAGCGCAGCGTGCACAACACCTACTTCACGCTGCCGGTGCTGTTTGCCATGTTGAGCAACCACTACAGCTTCACCTACGCGCACCCGCAGAACTGGCTGATCCTCATCGGCATGATGTTCGCAGGCGCTGCCATCCGCCAGTTCTTCGTCATGCGCCACGGCCACAAGCTCGGCCGCAACCCGCACCCGTGGAAATACGCCGCCGTGGGCGTGGTGACTTTGCTGGCGCTCATCGTCTGGCTGCGGCCCGCGCCCAGCACGGCGGTGGCCGCACCTGCCACCGTGGGTTACGCCGAACTCAAACCGGTGATCGAGCAGCGCTGCGTCATGTGCCACGGTGCGGCCCTGGCTTCCAAAAACGTGCGGCTCGACTCGCCCGAAGAGCTGAAAAAACACGCCCAGACGGTGTACCAGCAGGTGGTGGTGAGCAAGCTCATGCCCATGAACAACGCCACCGGCCTGACCGACGAGGAACGTGCCTTGTTCGCGCAGTGGTTCAAGCAGGGCGCGCCGGTCAACTGAAGCGGTTCTGCGGTACGCTTGGGTGATCTTCCCACCCAAACGCACCCATGAAAACTAAAGCCGCCGTCGCCTGGAAAGCGGGCCAGCCCCTGACCATTGAAACCGTGGACCTCGAAGGTCCGAAACTCGGCGAGGTGCTGGTCGAGATCAAAGCCACCGGCATCTGCCACACCGACTACTACACCCTGAGCGGCGCCGACCCGGAAGGCATCTTCCCGGCCATCCTCGGCCACGAAGGCGCGGGCATTGTGGTCGATGTGGGCCCCGGCGTGACCTCGCTCAAAAAGGGCGACCACGTCATCCCGCTCTACACGCCCGAGTGTCGCCAGTGCAAGTTCTGCCTGAGTCGCAAAACCAACCTCTGCCAGCTCATCCGTGGCACGCAAGGCAAGGGCCTGATGCCCGATGCCACCAGCCGCTTCAGCCTCGACGGCAAGCCCCTGTTCCACTACATGGGCACCAGCACTTTCAGCAACTACACGGTAGCGGCCGAAATCTCGCTGGCCAAGATCCGCGAAGACGCACCGTTCGACAAGGTCTGCTACATCGGCTGCGGCGTCACCACCGGCATCGGCGCCGTCATCTTCACCGCCAAAGTGGAGGCGGGCGCCAACGTGGTGGTGTTCGGCCTCGGTGGCATCGGTCTCAATGTGATCCAGGGCGCCAAGATGGTGGGTGCCGACAAGATCATCGGCGTGGACCTGAACCCGGCGCGCGAAGCCATGGCGCGAAAGTTCGGCATGACGCACTTCATCAACCCCAAGGAACACGCCAATGTGGTCGATGCGATCGTGCAACTCACCGACGGCGGTGCCGACTACAGCTTCGAGTGCATCGGCAACACCAAAGTCATGCGCGACGCGCTGGAGTGCACGCACAAGGGCTGGGGCCGCAGCATCATCATCGGCGTGGCCGAGGCCGGTGCCGAGATCAGCACCCGCCCGTTTCAGCTCGTCACCGGCCGCAAGTGGGAAGGCTCGGCCTTTGGCGGCGCACGCGGCCGCACCGACGTGCCCAAGATCGTCGACTGGTACATGGAAGGCAAGATCAACATCGACGATCTGATCACCCACAAGCTCAAGCTGGAAGACATCAACAAAGGCTTTGACCTGATGAAGAGTGGCGAATCGATCCGCTCCGTCGTTGAATTTTGAACATGGCATTCGACCGCCTCGAACTCCTGAACGAACACGGCAGCTTCGGTGGTGTGCAGCGTTTCTACAAACACGCCTCGGCCGAGATCGGCCTGCCGATGCGCTTTGCGCTGTTCCTGCCGCCGCAGGCGCTGGCTGGGCAGACCGTGCCCTTGCTCACCTTCCTGGCTGGTCTCACCTGCACCGAAGAAACTGCCACCATGAAGGCGGGCGCCCAGCGGCTCGCCGCCCAGTTGGGCCTGGCGCTGCTCATGCCCGACACCAGCCCGCGCGCCACCGGCGTGGACAGCGAAGACCACCACTGGGACTTTGGCGTCGGCGCCGGCTTCTACCTCGATGCCACGCAGGCGCCCTGGTCTGGCCACTGGTGCATGGAAAGCTACCTGCTCAAGGAACTCTTGCCCGCGGTGTGCACCGAGTTCAGGCTCGCCAGCGATCGACTGGGCATCACCGGCCATTCCATGGGCGGGCACGGCGCGCTCACCCTGGCCCTGCGCCATCCCGGCATGTTCCGCAGCGTGTCGGCCTTCGCCCCGATTTGTGCCCCCACCCAGTGCCCCTGGGGCCACAAAGCCTTCACCGGCTATCTTGGCCAGGACGAAAGCCAATGGGTCGGGCACGACGCCAGCCTGCTCATGGCCGCGCAGGCCTCGCCGCCGTACCCCGATGGCATCCTGATCGACCAGGGCCTGGCCGACAAATTCCTTGCCGAACAGCTCCACCCGCAAGCTTTTGAGGCCGCCTGTGCCAAGGTCGGACAGCCGCTCACCCTGCGGCGCCATCCTGGCTACGACCACGGTTATTACTTCATCAGCAGCTTCATCGACGACCACCTGCGTCACCATGCGCAGCTGCTCACCCGCTGAACCATCCACCACCCATGCGCCCTCGCCAATTCGACCTCATCGCCTTCGACTGGGACGGCACCCTGTTCGACTCCACCGCCCTCATCGTGCGCTGCATCCAGGCCGCGGTGGCCGACGTCGGCGGCACCGTGCCCAGCGACCAGGCCGCCAGCTACGTGATCGGCCTGGGCCTCACGCAGGCGCTGGCCCATGCCGCGCCCGATGTGCCGCCGAAAAAATACGACCAGCTCGGCAAGCGCTACAAACACCACTACCTGCAGCACCAGCACGACATCACACTGTTTGACGGCGTGCTGCCCATGCTGGCCGAGCTCAAGGCGCGGCAGCACTGGCTCACCGTGGCCACCGGCAAAAGCCGCCGCGGGCTCGACGAAGCCCTGCAAACCGCCGAACTGCACGGCGTGTTCGACGGCTCACGCACCGCCGACGAAACCGCCGGCAAACCCAGCCCGCTCATGCTGCACCAGCTCATGGCCGAGTTCGGCGTGGCGCCCGAGCGCACGCTCATGATCGGCGACACCACCCACGACCTGCAGATGGCCTTGAACGCCGGCTGCCCGCGCGTCGGCGTGAGCTACGGCGCCCACGAGCCCGACGCTTTCCACACCCTGGGGCCGCTGCACATCGCGCATTCGGTGCGCGAACTGCACGACTGGCTCAGCGCCCACGCCTGAACCCGATTCGCCGCGTCGCCATGCCACCGCCCGAAGGCGATCCGCTGATCCCGCTGTGCAACAGCCGCGAGCTGGTCGACGGCGGTCTGGCTGTCGGGTTTGACGTGGTCTACGCCGGCCAGACCTGCCGCGCCTTTGCCGTGCGCTACCAGGGGCGCGACTGGCAGCCCGACCGCATTTTTGACGACAGCGGCCGCTGGTTGCTCTGCGCCTCCCATGGGGCGCAGTACGAGCCCGCCACCGGCGAATGCAGGGGTGGCCCGTGCCGTGGTGGTCTCATCCCCATCGGCCTCGCCGAGCACGACGGCGTCGTGCATTGGCGGTCACAATACAACCTCAAACTCCCCGCCTTCTGAGCGCACCAGCGAGCACACCGCCATGAACGACGACAACACCGGCCTGCCCCAGGTCTCCGACCGTGGCAAAAACGTGCCCTGGGAGCGCGCCACGATCGAAAAGCTTGTGTTCGCCCAGCTCAAGGAACAGCAGGCCGCGCGCCGCTGGAAGCTGTTTGGGCGGCTGATCTGGTTGCTGGTCTTTGGCGCCATCGCCTGGATGCTGTTCAACGGCAACCACATGAGCAGCGCGGTCAGCACGCCGCACACCGCGGTGATCGACATCAAGGGCGAGATCGCGTCCGACACCGAGGCCAGCGCCGACAACGTCATCGCCTCGCTGCACGCCGCGTTTGAAGACAGCGGTGCCCAGGCCGTGGTGC
>JALOSH010000101.1 GCA_025458545.1 Hydrogenophaga sp. | reverse complement strand
CCCGCCGCCAAGGCGCCGGCCAAATCGGCGCCCAAGAAAAAGGCATGAAGCTGGTGATCGTCGCGGTCGGGCAGCGCATGCCCGACTGGGCCCAGACCGCCTACGACGACTACGCCAAGCGCTTCCCGCCCGAGCTGCGGGTGGACATCAAGACCGTCAAGACCGAGCCTCGCGGCTCGAAAACCACCGAGACCGTCATGGCGGCCGAGCGCGAACGCATCGTGAGCGCGCTGCCCAAGGCTTGCCGCACCGTGGTGCTGGACGAGCGCGGCACACCGTTGACCACCAAGGCGCTGGCGCTTCAGCTGCAAGCCTGGCAGCAGGGCGGAGACGATGTTGCCCTGGTGATCGGTGGCCCCGATGGTCTGGAGCCCGCCTTTCGGGACGCCGCCCACCAGCGCATCCGGTTGTCCGACCTGACCCTGCCCCATGCCATGGTTCGGGTGTTGCTGATCGAGCAGCTCTACCGAGCATGGTCCATCAACGCCAACCACCCGTACCACCGGGAGTGATGCAGCCACTTGCTGTGCCGCTCAGGCGTTGCTCGGGTCCCGCGCACCCCAGCGCACATGAGACAACGAAAGCCATCGCATGACCGATTTTGTCTACCTCGCTTCCCAGAGCCCCCGGCGCCGGCAGTTGCTGGAGCAATGGGGGGTGCGCTGCGAACTGCTGCTGCCGGACGAGACTGAAGATGTCGAGGCGCTGGAGTGTGTGCGTGGTGCAGAGGCGCCGCGTGTGTACGTTCAGCGGGTCACGGCCCTGAAGTTGCAGGCCTCGGTCGAGCGCTTGCGTCGGCGTGGCTTGCCGCTGGCACCGGTGCTGTGTGCCGACACCACCGTTGCGCTTGGGCGGCGCATCTTGGGCAAGCCGGCCGACGCCGCCGACGCTCGACGCATGCTCGGCGATTTGTCTGGCCAGCGGCACCGGGTGCTGACGGCGGTGGCGGTGGCACGTCCCATGGCGCGCGGTGCGGTGCGCACCTGGGCGGCGTTGTCGACGTCGGAAGTCGAATTCGATGTCTGGAGCGCAGCGCAGATCCGGCGCTACGTGGCGAGCGGCGAACCCATGGGCAAGGCCGGTGCCTATGCAATCCAGGGCGCTGCGGCTTTGAACATCCGCCACATCAGCGGCAGCTACTCGGGCATCATGGGGCTGCCCGCACACGAGACGGCCCAGATACTGCGAGCCGTCGGTGTGCGGCTGGTTTGCTGAACACACAACCCAACGAGACAAGCATGAGCCAGGACATATTGATCAACTGGGCTCCCCAGGAAACCCGGGTGGCCGTGGTGGAGCAGGGTGCGGTGCAGGAAGTGCATCTGGAGCGCACGCTGGAGCGCGGACTGGTCGGCAACATCTACCTGGGCAAGGTCTCGCGGGTGTTGCCGGGCATGCAGTCCGCCTTCATCGACATCGGGCTGGACCGCGCCGCTTTCCTGCACGTGGCCGACCTGATGCCCAACATCACCGCCAAACACGCCGTGCCGCGTGATCGTTCGGTACCGGGAGACGAGCCGGCCGGTCAGGGCAACAACAAGGTGCTTGCGCCCGATCCCGTGCTGCCCATCGAGCGGCAGATCTTTGAAGGCCAGGCCTTGATGGTGCAGGTGTTGAAGGACCCGATCGGGACCAAGGGCGCCCGGCTCACCGCACAGATCAGCATCGCAGGCCGGTTGCTGGTGTTCTTGCCTCAGGACAACCACATCGGCGTGTCGCAGAAAATTCCGCCTGCGCAACGGGAGGCCTTGCGCCAGAGGGTGCTGGGCCTGGCCACGCCGGTGGATGGTTCGGCGGCGGGCGGCTTCATTTTGCGCACCAACGCCGAAGACGCGAGCGACGAAGAGTTGAGCGATGACATCACCTACCTGCGCAAGACCTGGCAGCGCATCAAAGAGGCTTCCACGCGCCAGCCATCGGCCTCCTTGCTGCACGAAGACCTGAACCTTATGCAGCGTGTGCTGCGCGACCTGGTGAGCGCGCAGACCCAGTCGATCCGCATCGATTCGCGTGAGCAGTTCGGCCTGTTGCAGACCTTCGCTGGCGAATTCATGCCAGACACGGTGAAGAAACTGCAGCATTACGCGGGCGAGCGACCGATCTTTGACTTGTTCAATGTCGACGAAGACATCGCGCGCGCGCTCAGCCGTCGGGTCGACCTGAAGTCCGGCGGCTACCTGGTGATTGACCAGACCGAGGCCCTGACCACGGTGGACGTGAACACAGGTGGTTTTGTGGGTGCCCGCAACTTCGATGACACGGTGTTCCGCACCAACCTCGAAGCAGCGCAGACGATTGCCCGCCAGCTGCGCTTGCGAAATCTGGGCGGTATCGTCATCGTGGATTTCATCGACATGGTGCGCGAGGACCACCGCGACGCGGTGCTGACCGAGTTTCGCAAACAACTCGCCCGCGACCGCGTCAAGACCATGATCGGCGGCTTCTCGCAGCTCGGTCTGGTGGAGATGACGCGCAAGCGCACCCGCGAGTCTTTGGCTCACATGCTCAGCGAGCCTTGTGGCGCGTGCAGTGGCAGGGGTGTGGTCAAGACTGCGCGCAGCGTGTGCTACGACATCCTGCGCGAGATCCTGCGCGAAGCCAGAGCCTTCAACCCGCGCGAGTTCCGGGTGGTCGCCGCGGCCCAGGTGGTGGAACTCTTCCTCGACGAGGAAAGCCAGCACCTGGCGGGACTCTCGGACTTCATCGGCAAGCCCATCTCGCTGCAGGCCGAAAGCTCCATGACCCAGGAGCAGTACGACATCGTGCTGCTCTGAGGAGCCGCCCGGCGGTTCTGCCATGGCAGAACCGCGTTGAAAAGCTTCCGAATCCGGGGAACATTTTCCGGCCCGCGTGGGTCCATCAGCGCGCACGGCAGACGCGGCACGCACATCTTGTCACGGACCACTGCGAGGCCTCCGCTATCATCGTTCGAGCTGAGTTGCAAGCGCCCCCGGCCTTGCGATGAGATCGCCAACATCGACACCGCAACGACATCACAAGGATGCTGGATTTGACCCGACCGTCCCTCTGGGCACCGACCCAACGCCGACACCTGCTGCGTACAGCCGGGGTGCTTCCGCTTCTGGCTCTGCCCATGCCCCAGGCGCTGGCACAGTTCCGTGTCGAGGTCTCGGGTGTGGGGCTCACGCAGTTCCCTTTTTCGGCGGTGGCCTTTCGCGGCAACGATGCCGCGAGCCAGAACATTGCAGCCATCGTGCGGGCCGATCTGGAACGCAGCGGTCAGTTTCGCTTTGTGGAGCCGATCGCGGGTGCCGCCCTGGACGAGAACGCCCGTCCCGACCTCGCTCCCTGGCGTGAAAAGGGGTGCGACACGCTGCTCACCGGCAGCGTGTCGCGCCTGGCCGATGGGCGTTTTGATGTGCGCTTTCGCCTCTGGGATGTGGTGCGTGGACAAGACTTGGGCGGTCTGAGTTACCCGGTGTCCGCGCAGGACTTGCGCCTGGCGGCCCACCGCATCGCAGATCATGTGTACGAAAAGATCACCGGAGAAAAAGGGGTTTTCTCCACCCGCATCGCCTATGTGAGCAAGGCCGGGCAGCGGTACAGTTTGTGGGTGGCCGATGCCGATGGCGAGAACGCACGCGCTGCGCTCAGCAGCCCCGAACCCATCATTTCGCCAAGCTGGGAGCCAGGGGGTTCACAGCTGGCCTATGTGTCCTTCGAGTCTCGCAAACCGGTCATCTATGCGCACGATGTGGCCACCGGCAGGCGCCGACTGCTGGCCAACTTTCGTGGCTCCAACAGCGCGCCCGCCTGGTCGCCCGATGGCCGGCAACTGGTGGCCACGCTGTCCATCTCGGGCAATGCGCAGATTTATGCGGTGGCCGCCAGTGGCGGCGAGCCGCAACGGCTGACCCGCAGCGACAGCATCGACACCGAACCCGTTTTCAGCGCCGACGGCAAGACGATCTTCTTCGTCAGCGACCGCGGTGGTTCGCCGCAGGTCTATCGCATGGGAGCGCAGGGCGGCGCTGCGCAACGGGTCACCTTTTCCGGCAACTACAACATTTCACCCAGCCCCAGCCCGGATGGGCGCTGGCTGGCCTTCATTTCCCGTGTGGGCGGAGCTTTTCGCCTGCATGTGATGGAGCTGTCCAGCGGCAACGTGACCGTTCTCACCGACACCAGCGCCGACGAAAGCCCGAGTTTTTCGCCCAACAGCCGGATGATCATTTACGCCACCCGAGACAAGGGCCTGGAAGCGCTCATGACCACCACCCTCGATGGCCGTATCAAGACCCGCCTCTCGGGCGCACAAGGTGATATCCGTGAGCCCGAATGGGGTCCATTTCTCCGTTGAGGCAGATGACCCGTCGTTCCTTTGGCGTCTGCTTGGCGCACAACTGTTTCTGTTTCTGAAAGGCTTTGAGCATGATCCAAGACTCTCCTTCCGTCGGCACATCGTTTCCCTTCGCGCGGCGCGCGACGCGCTGGTTGGCCGCGCTGGCCATCGTGTCGACTTTGGGTGCCTGTGCCTCCAGCGTGCCGCTGACCGAAGTGCCCGTGGTGGACCGCAGCGCCTCCGCGGTGAGCCCTCTGCCACAGGGTTCGGTGGCGCCCGCAGCGCAAAGCGGCGGCGCAGACCAGCGCAATGTCTCGCCGGTTCAGGTGGCGCCCACCGAGGTGGCCCAACCCGATGCCATGGCCCGGGTGATTTATTTTGACTACGACAGCTTCGTGGTCAAGCCGGAGTTTGCTGCCACGCTGGAGGCCCATGCGAAGTTCCTGGCCGCCAACCGCACCCGCAAGCTGGCGCTGGAAGGCCACACCGATGAGCGTGGCGGCCGAGAGTACAACCTGGCGCTGGGGCAGAAACGCGCCGAGGCGGTGCGTCGTGCTTTGGGGCTGCTGGGCGTGAGCGATGCGCAGGTCGAGCCGGTCAGTTTCGGAGAAGAGAAGCCGGCCGTCATCGGGTTCAGCGAAGAGGCTTATGCCAAGAATCGCCGGGTTGAGTTTTCTTACCGATGAGTCCTATGTTCACGCGATACCGTCCTGTGTCTGCAGGGTTGATGCCTCTTGCGCTGGTGTTGGCCACGGCTTGGCCGTTGTCCGCTCACGCACTGTTCAACGACGATGAGGCGCGCAAGGCCATCATCGAGCTGCGCCAGCGGGTCGAGGTCAACCGCCAGGCCGCCGAGGCCGCCAACGCGGCCCATGCCCGCTCCCTCGAAGAAGCCCGCGAGAGCAACACGACACTGCGGCGCAGCCTGCTGGATCTGGCCAACCAGATCGAACAGTTGCGTGCCGAGATGGCCAGGCTGCGAGGGCAGAACGAGCAGCTTGCGCGTGAGGTGTCGGAGTTGCAGCGCCAACAGAAGGATGTGCAGGTGGGCTTGGACGAGCGCCTGCGCAAGGTGGAGCCGGTGCGGGTCACGGTCGACGGCAAGGAGTTCATGGCAGAACCGGCCGAGCAGCGCGATTTCGAGGCCGCGATGCAGATGTTGCGCCGCTCGGAGTTTGCGGCTTCGGCTCAGGCCTACACCGCCTTTCTGCGGCGTTACCCCGAGAGCGGCTACACCGCATCGGCCCTGTACTGGCTGGGCAACGCCCAGTACGCCAACCGGGCTTACAAGGAAGCCATCGAGACCCATCGCCGCCTGGTGACGCAGTTCTCGGCACACCCGCGCACACCGGAGGCCATGCTCGCCCTGGCGAACAGCCAGGTTGAGCTGAAGGACAGCAAAGCCGCTCGCCGCACGCTCGAAGACCTGATCAAGACCTATCCACAGTCCGAGGCGGCTGTGGCTGCCCGTGAGCGCCTGAGTCAGCTGCGCTGAGCGCGACACGGGGGCGTGCCCCCAGGCCGGTGTGCCAAGGGGCTGCTCCTACAATGGCGCCCATGGACATCGCCGCTCTTCAACACCAGCACACCCTCGTTCTCTGGGCCGCCTTCGCGGTCGGCACAGCGTTTGGATTCATCGCCCAGCGCACCCATTTCTGCACCATGGGGGCCATCAGCGACATCGTCAACATGGGCTCATGGACGCGCATGCGCATGTGGGCGATGGCGGTGGGTGTGGCCATGATCGGTTTTTACGCCATGGGCTGGCTGGGCTGGATCGACACCGCCCAGACATTTTATGCCTCGGGCCGCATCATCTGGTTGTCGGCCTTGATCGGTGGCGGCCTGTTCGGCCTGGGCATGGTGCTGGCGTCCGGCTGTGGGAGCAAGACACTGGTGCGCATCGGCGCGGGTAGCCTGAAGTCCCTGGTGGTTTTTTTCATCATGGGTGTTGCCGCGTACGCCACCTTGCGTGGTGTGTTCGCGGTGCTGCGGGTGAACACGTCGGACACGGTGGCGGTGGACGTCGCGCAGGGCGGCGCGATGCCGGTCTGGATCGCCCATGCGTTCGGCTCCAGCCCTGCGCTGACCGGTTTGCTGGTGGCCTTGCTGGTGGGTGGGGCGCTGATCATCTGGGCCTTGGCTGATTCGGAGTTCCGCACCGGCAACAGCCTGTTAGGTGGTCTGGGTCTCGGGCTGGTCATCACCGCCATGTGGTGGGTGAGCGGCCACCTGGGTTTTGTGGCCGAACACCCCGAGACGCTGGAGTCTGTGTACCTCGCCACCAATTCGGGCCGCATGGAGTCGCTCAGCTTCACCGCGCCCATGGCCTACACGCTGGACTGGGTGATCCTCTTCAGCGACACCTCCAAGGTATTGACCACCGGCGTTGTGACGGTCGGCGGGGTGGTGCTCGGTTCCTTTGTCCAGGCCGTTGGCAGCAAGAGCTTTCACTGGGAAGGTTTTCGCAGCACCCAGGACACCGCATTGCACATCGGCGGTGCGATGCTCATGGGCATCGGGGGCGTCACGGCTCTGGGTTGTACCGTCGGGCAGGGCCTTTCGGGTCTGTCCACACTGAGCCTCACGAGTGTGATCGCTGTGGTCGGCATTGTGCTTGGGGCCATCGGCGGCTTGCGATTCCAGATGTGGCTGCTGGAGCGCGAGTGAGTGGTTATTTCCGCTCCCATGGCTGAGCAGTTCGAGCGGCGTTTTGGCGGGCTGCGGCGGCTCTACGGTGTGGCCGGCGCGCAGCGCATCTTTGATGCGCATGTGGTGGTGGTCGGCATCGGTGGCGTGGGTTCGTGGGCGGTGGAAGCACTCGCACGCAGTGGCGTGCGGCAACTCACCCTGATCGACCTGGACCATGTGTCGGAGTCCAACATCA
>JALOSH010000100.1 GCA_025458545.1 Hydrogenophaga sp. | reverse complement strand
CCCGGTGCACACCGGTTTGCGCGGCTGGACGCGCGCGGTGCGGCGCAACCTGGACGCCGGGCAGACGGCGCATGGCTGGCTGGCCTGGGTGCTGGCGGTCGGTGTGCCGGCGCTGGTGGCTGCTGTTGTGTACTGGGCGCTGTGGGCGTTCAGTTCCGTGCTGGCTTTTGCGTGGATGGTGGGTGTGTTGTACGTGACGCTGGGGTTTCGCCAGTTCAGCCACCACTTCACCGGTATCCGGCAGGCACTCGAGGCGGGCGACGACCAGGCCGCGCGCGAGCGGCTCGCCGAATGGCAGCGTGTGGATGCGGCCAGCCTGCCGCGGGCCGAGCTGCTGCGCCAGGTGATCGAGCATTCCGTGCTGGCAGCCCACCGCCATGTGTTTGGCGTGCTCGCCGCCTTTGTGGTGTTCTGGTGGCTGGGTTTGGGCCCGGCGGGTGCCGTTTTTTACCGCATGGCCGAGTACATGTCGCGCAACTGGCGAGAGCGGCCCGATGGCACCCCCAGCGCGGCCTTGCAGCAGGCTGCGGCCCGAGCCTGGCAGTGGGTGGACCACCTGCCGGTTCGCGTCACCGCACTCGGATTTGCGGTGGTGGGCAACTTTGAGGAGGCCGTGGCCAGTTGGCGCGGGGAGGCCAGCCAGTACGCACCCGGCAGCGACGGCGTGCTGCTCGCGGCCACCTCGGGTGCGCTGGGGGTGCGGCTCGCCCGGCAGCCGGTGAGCGATGACGCGGATGAAGCCGACAGCGGCATGCGCGCCGAACCGCAGATCGCGCATCTGGCCAGCGTGGTCGGCCTGGTGTGGCGCAGCGTGGTGCTGTGGATGCTGCTGCTGGCCCTGCTGTCGCTCGCGCAGGTGCTGGGCTGAAGTCAGGCGCTCAGTAGCTGCGCCGTTCCGAGAGCTCGGCGAACAGCTCGGTGTAGATGCGGTAGCGGTTCTCGCCGATGCTGCCCTGTTCTGCGGCACCAGCCAGACCCTGCACCTGCGCCATGACCGCGCAACCTGGCTCGTGCAGGTGGGTGCAGTTGTAGAAGCGACAGTGGCCCAGCGTTTGGCGCAGATCTGGCATGAGGTGCGCAAGCTGCACCGGTTCGATGTGGTTCAGACCGAATTCCTGGAACCCGGGTGAGTCGATCAATGCGGTGCTGCGGGTATCGTCCACCCAGTACCAGGTGGTGCTGGTGGTGGTGTGTTTGCCCGAATTCAACGCACGCGAAATCTCGCCGGTCAGGGCCTTGGCGTGCGGAACCAGCCGGTTCACCAGCGTGCTCTTGCCCACGCCCGAAGGACCCAGCACCAGCGTGGTCTTGCCCGTCAGGTGTTGCTGCAACGTGTCAAGCCCCTCTTCGCTGCTGGCGGCGGTCGAGCCTTTCAGGCGCAACGGCAACACGGTCGCGCCCATGCGGCGGTAGCTCTCCAAGCGGGCCCAGGCGGCGCCGAAGGCGGGTTGTAGATCGCTTTTGTTCAGCACGATCAGGACCGCAATGCCTTCGGCTTCGGCCGCAATGAGTGCCCTGGCAAGTTGCCGCTCGGAGAACTCCGGGTCGGCCGCGATGAGCACCAGGATCTGGTCCAGGTTGGCGGCAAAGGACTTGGTGCGCATCTCGTCCTGCCGGTAGAACAGGTTGCGCCGCGTGTCCACCCGTTCGATGCTGCCTTCGTCGCCGGTGGGCAGCCAGGCGACCCGGTCGCCCACCACCACCTGGCTCTTTTTTCCGCGGGGGTGGCATATGCGGCGTTCGCCGTCTGCGCTTTCGACCAGGCAATGTCGACCGAACGAAGCGACGACCAGGCCGGGCAGGGTGTCGCCGCTGAGCGCCGCCGGTGCTGGCGTGTGGCGGCTCAAGACGGCGGCTTTCTTGCGAAGGACATTCAGTCCTTCAGCAGGGCATCGACCGCCCCTGCACAGAAGAAGTCGCTGGCCGAGATGCCGCCCACATCGTGGGTGTTGAAGCGCACGGTGCAGCGGCCGAAGCTGACCGTCAGATCGGGGTGGTGGTCTTCGCGGTGTGCCACCCAGGCCAGTGCGTTCACGAAGGCCATGGTCTGGTGGAAGTCGGGGAAGCTGTAGGTTTTCTCCAGCGCGCCGTCGATCAGCTTCCAGCCCTGAGCGGCGTCGCCGTTGAGCTGGGTGAGCTGGCTCACGATTTGCGTGGCCGAGAGTGCGCTGCGGTTCTGGTGGATGGGGTTCATGGTTCAGGCGGCCGCGGTGAGCAGTCGGGCGAGCCGCTCGCTGGCGGGTGGGTGGGAGTAATAGAAGCTTGCGTACACCGGGTCGGGTGTGAGCGTGCTGGCGTTGTCTTTGTAGAGCTTGAGCAGGGCGCTGGCGAGATCCCGCCCTTCGGTGTGGGCCATGGCGTAGGCGTCGGCTTCGAACTCATGGCGGCGCGAGAGCTGGGCCATCAGAGGAGACAGAAAAAAGGTGAACAACGGCACCACCAGCATGAACAGCAACAGGGCCAGGGCGTTGTTGGGCGCTTGCAGGGAAGGCTCGACGCCGAGCCCCGTGTAGAACCAGGCTTGGCCAGACACCCAGCCCAGCAGCGCAAAGCCCAGCAGACTCAGGCCGAACATCAGCACCACACGCTGCAGGATGTGGCGTCGCTTGTAGTGACCCAGTTCGTGGGCCAGCACGGCGTCGATCTCCGGCGGGCTGAGCTGTTGCAACAGGGTGTCGAAAAACACCACGCGCTTGGCGGCACCGAAGCCGGTGAAGTAGGCGTTGGCGTGCGCGCTGCGTTTGCTGCCGTCCATCACGAACAGGCCCTTGGCCGCGAAGCCGCAGCGCTGCATCAGCGCGTTCACGCGCGCCTTCAGGGTTTCGTCTTGCAACGGCTCGAACTTGTTGAACAGCGGAGCGATCAGCGTGGGGTACAGCACCAGCAACAGCAGGTTGAAGCCCATCCACACGCCCCAGGCCCAGAGCCACCAGGTGGGCCCGGCGGCGCCCATGAGCCACAGCACCAGCGCCACGATGGGCAGCCCAATCAGCGCTCCCACCAGCGCGTTCTTGAACAGGTCACCGATCCAGAAACCGGTCGTCATCTTGTTGAAGCCAAAGCGTTCTTCGATCCGGAAGGTGGACCACCACGCCATGGGCAGTGTGATGAGGCCGCCGATCAGCACAAAAGCGCCGACCAGGGCGAGCTGCTGCAGCATGCCACCGCCCAGCGCGACGAGCAGCGTTTGGTTGAGCCAGTCCAGACCTCCCAGCAGCGTCCAGCCGAGTAGCAATGCCGCTTCGAATGAGGTGGCCAGCAGGCCGAAGCGGGCTTTGGCGATGGTGTAGTCCGCGGCCTTCTGGTGGGCCTCGGTCGAGATGGTGTTGGCAAATGCCGCAGGCACGTTCGCGCGGTGGCGGGCCACATGACGTATCTGCCGGCTGGCCAGCAAGGTGCGGATGATCAGACCGACCACCAACAAGCCGCAGAAGGTGGTGGTGAAAAGCAGGGAGGCGGTGTCCATGGTGAGAAGTCTATCGAACCCGCGATGCACGCAAAGGCTTCGTGGTCAGAACGGGTGCTGGGATCGGTGAAAATCCGTGCATGACGGAATCTGCCCCCACCCCCGCCGCTGCCTCGGCAACCCCCGACCACCCTGCGCTGACCAAGAGCGACCTGAACCTGGTCTGGATCGACTGCGAGATGAGTGGCCTGGACCCCGAGAGGGAAAGGCTGCTGGAGATCGCCGTGGTGATCACCGGCCCGAATCTGGAGCCGCGGGTGGAAGGGCCGGTGCTGGTGATCCACCAGAGCGACGCGGTCTTGAACGCCATGGACAACTGGAACAAGGGTACCCATGGCAAAAGCGGGCTGATCGACAAAGTCAAGGCGAGCACATTGGACGAGGAGCAGGCGCAGGCCGAGCTGCTGGCTTTCATTGGCCGCTACGTCCCGAAGAACGGTTCGCCCATGTGTGGCAACAGCATCGGGCAGGACCGGCGTTTCCTCGTCAAGTACATGCCCAAGCTGGAAGCCTATTTCCACTACCGCAATCTTGATGTGAGCACGCTCAAGGAGCTGGCCAAGCGATGGAGCCCGGCGGTGTACGACAGCTTCAAGAAGCACCAGAAGCACACCGCCCTGGCCGACGTGCACGAGTCCATCGACGAACTGGTGCACTACCGGACCCATCTGCTGAAGTGAGCGGCTCCCCAACCGAATGGGAGCGGTCGAAGAAAACGCTAGGTGAAAACCCTGAAGCCGTGCCATAATCACAGGCTGCACAGAAATGCTGTGCAAATGTGCATCTGCCTCACACACAAGGCCCCCCGAATTTGCCTGCTGACTTCACACCCATGGGGTTGAAATCAGCGAGCCGCGGTTCACACCAGCGGCGCAGCGGGATGGGCCATTCGCACCCCAGCGTCACAGTCTGATCTGTGACCCCAGGCGCGTTGACCGTTTGATGGTTGATGTTTTGTAACCACGAACGGATCAAGTGCCCTGGAGCCCGCGTGCGGCCCCGGAGCGTCTTTTTTCGATCAGTTGCGCCAACAGCGCAAGGACGAACATGAGCGACTCTTTTGAAGCCCGCGGCGATTTCTCGCCCGAAACCCTTTCCTCCGACATCGACACCGTGCTGGACCCAGCCGTGGTCAGCGACGCGCCTGAAGCGCCCGCACAACCCAACGGCTTCGAGCTGCTGGGCCTGGCGCCCGAACTGGTGCGGGCCTGCGTGGACCTGGGTTATACCAGCCCGACCCAGGTGCAGAACAACGTTGTGCCCAAGGCCATGCTCGGCGAAGGCGAAAAGCGCTTTGCCGACCTGATGGTCTCCAGCCAGACCGGTAGCGGCAAGACCGCTGCTTTCTTGCTGCCCGTGTTGCACACCTTGCTGCAGCAACAGGCCCAGGCCGAAGCCAATGAGAAAGCCGAGTTCGACAAGAGCGTGGCCGACGCCTTGGCCCGCGGCGAAGTCGCGCCCAAACGCCCCAAGCGCAAGGACCCGACCAATCCGCGCAACTTCAAGGCCGCCACGCCTGGCGCCCTGATCCTGTGCCCGACGCGTGAACTCGCCCAGCAGGTGGCCAACGACGCCATCGATCTGGTGCGCCATTGCCGTGGCCTGCGCATCGCCAACGTGGTGGGCGGCATGCCTTACCAGTTGCAGATCGCTAAGCTGCAGAACGCCGACCTCGTGGTCGCCACGCCCGGCCGCCTGCTGGACCTGCAGCGCTCGCAGCAGATCAAGCTCGACCAGGTGCAGTTCCTGGTGGTGGACGAAGCCGACCGCATGCTGGACCTCGGCTTCGCCGACGACCTGGCCGATGTCAACGACATGACCAGCCAGCGCCGCCAGACCATGATGTTCAGCGCCACGTTCGCGCCACGCATCCAGCAGCTCGCCATGCGCGTGATGCACGAGGGTGGCAAACATGTCCAGAAGGTACAGATCGACAGCCCGCAAGAGCAGCACGCCAACATCAAGCAGGTGCTGTTCTGGGCCGACAACGCCGACCACAAGCGCAAGATGCTCGACCACTGGTTGCGCGACACCAGCATCAACCAGGCGATCGTGTTCTCCAGCACCCAGATCGAATGCGATGGCCTGGCCACCGATCTGCAGCAAGCCGGTTTCGCAGCCGTGGCGTTGCACGGTGCGCTCAGCCAGGGCATCCGCAACCGCCGTCTGATGGCGCTGCGCAACGGCCAGGTGCAGATCCTGGTGGCCACCGATGTGGCCGCCCGCGGCATCGACGTGCCCACCATCACCCACGTGTTCAACTATGGCTTGCCGATGAAGGCCGAGGACTATACGCACCGCATCGGCCGCACTGGCCGTGCCGGTCGCGATGGTTTGGCCGTGACCTTTGCCGAATTGCGCGACCGTCGCAAGATCGGTGACATCGAGGCTTACACGCGCCAGCGCATCGCGGTGGAAACCGTGCCTGGTCTAGAGCCGCGCCAGCGTGCCCCGATGGCCGAGCCGTTTGGTCGTGGTGGTCCTGGTGGCCGTCCGGCTGGTCGTGGCGGTAGCGACCGTTTCGCTGATCGTCGTGGCGCACCGGCTCCGCGCGGCCCGCGTTTTGAAGGCCGTGGCGATGCACCGCGTTTCGAAGGTCGCGGTGACGCGCCCCGCTTTGAGGGCCGTGGCGATGCTCCGCGTTTTGAGAACCGCTTCGACAACCGTGGCGAACAGCCGCGCGGCGACAGCCGTCCGCCCGCAGGCCGTGGCTTTGCCGACCGTGCCCCCGCGCGAGCGGGTGCCAAGCCGGGTGGCTTCGCCAGCTTTGGTCGCAGCGACAAGGGCGCCGAACGTGGCGGTGATCGTTTTGCCGACCGCAGCAGCTTCGACCGCCCCGCACCCCGTGGCGACTTCCAGCCTCGCCGCACCGAAGGCGCCTCAACCCGCCCAGTGGCACGCCGCAGCCCACGCTGATCGCTGAAAAGCGTTCACGAATGAGCCGGACAGATGAGAATCTGTTCGGCTTTTTCATGGCGGGTATCTCGGGTTGCATGCAGATCGTCCGCCCGCCCAGCGTCCGCTTTTTTTTGTCGTACGCAGCGTTCCAATCGTAGATTGATCCTGCGGGTGCTTCGGTTCGTAAAGCGTTGCGCTGGCTTCTGGCGCAGTTGCTTGTCCACCCGCTGTCTTGTTTTGCTCGAACATGCCCCTTTTCGTACACTGCACGGCGGCGTAGAAAAAAGTTTGGAAAATGTAGGCGCATGAAAACCATTCAAAACGGGGCCGGCGGAGCAAGGGTTGCCTCTCACAAAGAGGGTGGTGTGGTCACCATCGAGCGGGTGGCCGAAGAGGCCGGTGTGTCGCCCAGCACGGTGTCCCGCATCCTCAACGGCACGGCCGTGGTCAGCGAAGCCAAGAAGATCGCCGTCGATCAGGCGGTGGCCAAGCTGGGCTTTGTGCCCAATCCAATGGCGCGTGGGCTGGCCGGTGGCCGCACGCTGAGCATCGGTGTCGTGACCCAGGCGATCGACAGCCCGTTTTACGGCGCTTCACTGCGGGGCATCGAAGACGCCCTGGACCCGGCGGGTTACAGCCCTCTTTTTTGAAAAACGTCGCGAAGCGGATCCCGGTGGTGGTCACCGGGCGTTCGACCAAGGGCCCTGGCCTTTTTTCGCTCAACTTCGACAATCTGGAAGGTGGTCGTCTGGCGACGCGTCATCTGGTGGACTGCGGACATCGAAAGATTGCCTTCATCGCGGGCGATCCACGCCACCCCGATGCGACCCAGCGCCTGTCTGGTTACCGCACAGCCCTGGAGCAAGCGGGTATCGCGTTCAAGCCCGAACTTGTGGTCCAGGGCGAATACAACGAGGTCAGCGGTGTCGCGGCGGTCTCAACGCTCATGGCCACACGGCAGAAGTTCACCGCCATCTTCGCCGCCAACGACCAGATGGCGATCGGTGCGGCGCA
>JALOSH010000003.1 GCA_025458545.1 Hydrogenophaga sp. | reverse complement strand
GTGGCCAGGCGGTTGAAGCGCACGATGTCGGCCAGCATGCGCCAGAAGCGCAGGTTGCCCAGGTTCGCACGCTGCGCGAACACGGTTGAAAGGTCCGAGCCGCTCCATTCCAGCGGCCCGCCGCTCCGGCCAGCGCCGGGCGCCTGCACCGAGAACGACATGTCCGACGGCGCAATCGCCACGTCCAGTTGCCTGAACAAGGCCTGCAGGTTGGGGTAGGTGCGCTCGTTGAGCACCAGAAAGCCGGTGTCGACGCCGAAGGTGGTGGGGCGGCCGCTGGCGTCGGGCAGGGTCACGTCCACCGTGTGGGTGTGGCCACCGAAGTAGTCACCGGCTTCGAACAGCGTGAGCTCGGCCAGGCCGGTCAGGGTGTGGGCGGCGGCCAGGCCCGAAATGCCCGAACCGATGATGGCCACGCGGGGCAGCCTGGTCAGGGAAGGCGCAGCGGCTGGGGGCATGCGGTCTGAGTACATGGCTCAGCACCCGCCACCAGCTGGGCGGGGCCAGCCAAACAAGCCAGCCGGGGCCCGACGGGTTGAAAAACAAAAGCCTGCGAAGCGCCCCGAAACGAAGGAGGGAGGGAGGGAGGAGGAGGAGTTGCGCCTCGGGATTGCATCCGCCACGGTGGGCAGAAGGCTTCGCAGTGCAAAAACGGTGAGAGCCAGCGGCGACACATCCAATGTCGCGATGCGAACATGGAGTGCGGGGAATGCGGAAAAGTTCCGTGGGTTGGAGATCATGTCGCTGTCGGGTGCGCTGGCCGATGGGTCAAGGGTGACGGGGAATGTTTGAAATTACTGTTTGGTTGCATTATGACTGATCGGTCACATTTTGGCCGAGAGAATTTTTGTTTTTTTCCATGGGCCGATCAGGGTCATCGAATGCCTGGCCCGCAGATCCACGCAAAAGGGGCGCTTCTTGCGCGACGCCGGGCCCGGGGCCCAGCACGGGCGGTGCAAAAAAGATGCCAGACACCGGTTCTGCAAGAGAGGGTCTGTCGATCGCGTTCATCCGGTTTTCCTGTTGGATTCAATCATGCGCGCCAGCCGCACGCAACCTGTTCTGAGCCTGCGTCGAGCAGCGCCGCCAGCCCTTTTGCCAGCCAAGTTCCAGGACCTGTCGCGCCTGTGGCGGGATCGCCAAGGGACTGGGCGGCTGTCATTCCATACGCAGCCCCGCAGGGTTTGGATGCAGACCATGCCGTCGGCTCGGCCACGTCATCCGCCTGAGGGATGACGCACACCGTGCGGTGCGAGAGCATCGGTTGCGCAGGCCGTCGGGTACGACCGGCGCAGGAAAACCAGCCGCAGGGCCCCACGGTTGCAAATGCTCACAAAGGGAGCGTTGCCGCCATTTCCGGCCAGATTGATACTGGGCACCCGTTACCGATCGTGACTTTTTTCACGGCTTGTGCGGGGTCTTAAGGGTCGGTCGGTGGTGGCCCGCCGCCGCAAACGCCAGCAGAGAACGCCGCCCACGGAAGGGCCACCGCCCGGACAGCGTTCCCAGCTTCTTGAGGGACGAGACATGCCATCCAGCAGCGACCGCCCGGTTCACCACACCAGCGCGAGGTGCCCATGCCTTTGAGCGAAGAGGTGCGCCGGCTGCGCGCCCTGGCCAAGACCCAGCTTTTTGTGATCGACCTGCGCGAGGCCGATGCCTCCGCCCGGCTCGCGGCGCAACTGGGCGCCGGCAACCCACAGCAGCCCATCGTCTGGCGCGATGCCGACAGCGAATTGCTGGTCTATCCCGGGCGCACCCGCGTGAAGTTCGCGCCGGGTTTTGTGTTGGTGGAACTCGGGGTGGCGACCGATCAGACCGGCGATGCCCAGCTGGTCTTCACCTTCAAGGTGGGTGCCTCGCCCAACGAAGCCAGCCTCACCGCGGTGTCCGAAGCGCGGCCGCGCGGCGATCCCACGCTGGCGCAGCGCTGGGCCGAGCCGACCACCCGGCTGGTGTGGTTTGGCTTGCTGCGCTGCGGCCAGGCCTTGCTGGAGCGTCGGCGGAACAAAACCCCCCTGGTGGTGAGTGGCGTGTACACGCTGGGCAAGGTGCTCAGCTTCATCACCACCGCACCGGTCGGTGCGGACGAGCTGCGCCAGTACTACGCCGATGTGCGCGGCGGCCAAAGGCCGCTGGACTTGTCTGTTCTGAACCGCCGTTACCTGGGCAGCGTGCCGCTGCGCAGATCGGCGCCCCGCTGACACGACTTTTCATCAAAGAGGTGCAACATGGCTGAAACGATCTCGCTGCGACTGGTCGCCAACGGTTCCGACATCGAAGGAGACCACACCCTCACTTCCTTGGGACGCGAAGACACCATTGAAGTGCTGGCCATGGAGCAGCAACTGTCCAAGGCTTTCGACCGCGCAACCCTGCGCGCCACCGGGCGCCGCATCTATGCGCCGATCCGTTTCACCAAACGGCTGGACCGCTCGACGCCGCTGCTGCGCCAGGCGCTGGTGAACAACGCTGTGGTGAGTGGCAGCTTCCGGTGGTTCCGCCCCCACCCGGATGGGGATGGAACGACCCAGCAATTCTTCACCCTGGAGTTCGCGCAAGGCAGCATCACCAAATGCACGCTGCGCTTGCCCGACACCCTGCTGGACGACAGCGCCAGCCTGCCACCCATGGAAGAGATCGAGCTGGTCTTTGGCGAGATCACCTGGCGTTGGACCGACGGTGGCATCGAGTTCGAGGACACGGTGAGTCGGTCGGTCTGAGGCGTCCACACCATGGCCGCCACATTCGCCAGCGATGCGCTGGACCCGCTGGTCCGTCAGGTCGGCGAGGTCGCGGGCCTGCTGCGCGGCGGGCCGAACGACACCGTCGAGGTCAACGAAGCCTTCTTCAAGGACCCGGTCACCGAGCTGGGCAAGGCCATTTCGGCGCGGCAGGAAGAGGTCATCGATCTGCTGGGCCAGATCATGGGCCAGACCGGTGGCGAGGTGTTGGGCCTGCCAGCGGCGGGCAGCGAAGACCGCTGGATCCCAATCCAGGGTCCGGCCGCCGACATCGGCCTGTACCTCGTGCTGCGCAGCAGCGGAACGCCCCAACGCCTTTACCTCGCCCTGGGCTGGCGCTGGAGCGTGGCGGTGGCCGATCTCACGGTCTCGATCTGGGCCCAGTTGCCGCTGCTGTCCACCGACGGCACCACCGGTACCGCGTCTGGCGCCGGAACCCGTGTGGAGATCGCCACGCCGCAGGCGCCGCTGCGGCTGGCGGTGGAGGTGGCGCTGGCCCATGGCTTTGTTGGGCCCGGTTTGCGTTTCGGGGGTGTGCGTGGCAGCCTGGCGATCACCGGGCTGGAAACCCCGCCCGACGTGGCGCTGGTGCTGCTGGGCCTGCAACTGCCCGGCGAAACGGCGCCACGCGACCGCTCGCTGGCGGACCTGATCGCCCTGCCGGGATCGGAGTGGATTCAGATGGCCGTGGCGCTCTTCGCCGCGCAGCTGAGTGCGGCCGCAGGCGGCGGTGACGAAACCGCGCGCAAAGTGCAGGCGGTGGTGGACCACCTGATGCCGCTGCTCGGCATCACCGCCGCCAGCGAACCGGCGCGCCTGCGCTGGGAAGACATCCCCACCCGGGGCGCGGCGGTGTTCGAGGACTGGCTGCTCGCCCTGGTCAGCGTGCCGAGCGCCATGAGCCACTGGCTGGACCACTGGGTGGGCTTGTTGCGGGTGCCCCTGAACGGCGTGGCCCCGTCCGACTTGCACCTGATCAGCGGTGGCGTCGGCACCCGCAGCGCGCCGTGGCACGCGGGCCTGCGCATCGGCACGGTGGACACCGCCATCACCGCCGCGGTCGAGACCCAGGCCAGCGGCGCGCGCCGTCTGTTCCTGGGCCTGCGGGTGCATTCCACCCCCATCACCTTGAGCGGACCCTTGCGGTTGACGATGGGCGGCGCGGCCGAGGTGCTGGCCATCCCGCTGGGCGCGCCCGACCCCCTGCAGCCACTGCCTTCGCTGAACATCGGCTTGCGCCTGCACGGTGCTGGCGCTGCGCCCCTGGCCGACCATCTTTTTGTGGCGCCCGACCCACTCGCTGCCCTGGCCCAGCTGCGGGTGGGCTCGATCGAAATCGGCCTGGGTCTGGACGCGCAGCAAAAGCCGGTGCCGGTGCTGCAGATGCGCGACGTGGCCTGCGCCCGGGGCAGTTGGCCCGTGCTCGACCTTTCGTCGGCCGATGCCGTGCTCGACGGCCTGGGCGCGGTGGCCGGCAACGCGATCCAGCAATTCATCGAACAAGGCCTGGGCCTGCTCGATGGCGGCACGCACGCAGGGCGCCGCGTCGCCGCGTTGCTCGGCCTGGTGCCCCCGGCCACCCACAGCGGCGCGGGCGCCTGGCCGGTGCCGCTGCTCACCGCACCCGACCAGATCGCGACTTTTCTGGGCGATCCGCTGGGCGCCATCGGCCGTTACCACGCGCGCTGCTTGCTGGCCACCGTGGGCGGTGTGCCCGGCTGGCGCCACCTGCTCGCCGAGCTGGGCGATCTGTTGCGCAGCGGCGGGGTCGCCAGCCTGCCGCTGAGCGGCAGCGGGACCGACGCGCAACCCTGGCGGCTGGAGCTGGGGGCCACCGATGCTGGCGCCGTGGTGCTGCGCGCGCAGACCGCACTGGTCGGCGCGCGGCCCCAGCTGCGGCTGGCGCTGGCGCTGGAGCCGCGTGCGCTGCAAGTCGATGCGCTGCAGATGTCGTTCGCCGCCGTGGCCGAACTGCTGCATCTGGACCTGGCCACCGCCGACATGGCCCAGGCCGCCTGGCTGCCCGCCTTGCGCGCCGACCTGCGGCTGCACGGCGGCCTGCAAACCCCATCGCTCGGGGGACTGGTGGTGGGCGCGCAAGCCCTGTCGGCGGGGCTGGACTGGCGCCAGTCCAGTGGCCTGGGCTGGCGGGTGGCGCTGGACGCGCCGAGCGCCCAATGGCTGGACGCCAGCCGGGCCCTGAGCCTGCCCGATCTGGTGCTGGACGCGAACGGGCTGGCGGGCTGGAACCTGGCCGCTGCCGACCTCGGCGGGGCTTTGGGCACTACAGTGGGCAGCGCTCCACGCGATGCAGTGGCCGAACTGGTGCAGTACCTGCTGGGCCACCTCATGCTGGAACACGGCGGCCCCGCCGGTTTCGGTCTTTCGGCTTTGCTGGGCCTGTTACCCGGCGACCCCGGCATCGCCTTGCCGGGCTGGCGCGGCGACCCCGATGCGCTCACCCTGCCCGACGATTTTCCCCGTCTGCAACCGGCCGACTGGGGCGCCTTCTTCGCCGACCCGCTGCCGGTGCTGCGGGCACACATCGCGACCGTGCTGTCCAACCCGCGCCACGCGCTGCCGCTGCTGCGCTGGCTCGGGCTGGCGCTGCAAGGCATCGCGCCGGTGCGCAGTCGGGCGGGCGAACTGCTCAGCTTTGAAGCAGCGCTGGGCGACCTGGACCGGTTTCCCGACGTGGTGTTCGACGACGGCGCAATCCCCGCGGCCGACACCGACGCGCCGCTGGCCCTGCCCAGCCTCCAGGACCTGCCTTTCACGGTGGACGGCGCGGGCCGTTTCGACGCGCCCTACGCCATCGGCCTGCGCGCCCCGTCGGCGCGCGGCGTGCAGGGCCTGGTCTGGCTCGACCCCGACGGCCCGCCCGCGGGCGATGCGCTGGGCGTGGCCCTGGCCGCGTTGGCGCCCGCTCTGCGCGACCTCGGTGCGTTGGATGATCTGAGCGCCGAACAGTTGGCACCGGTGCTCGATGTCCTGGCCCGGCTCGATCAGGGTGTGACCGGCGCACTGTCGGGCGTGCTGCCCGCGTCACTGGGCAATGGCCTGCGCGCGCTCGAAGACTTTTTGCGTACCAGCGACGGCCTGCTGCTCACGGCCAGCCAGACCCCACCCGCCGCCAGTGGCTGGTCGGCCCCGGCGGCGCCGCTCGCGGCCGACCATGTGCAAGCGCTGGCCCAAGCCAGCGTGGCGGCCGAGCTGCGGCGCCAGTTGCTGCTCTGGGACGCGGCCAACACCGGACCGGTGCTGCTGCTCACAGCGCCTTTTGCCAACGGGTCTGCCTGGGCGCCGGTGCAGGCCGTGCTGGGTGGCGGATCGGCCAGCTTCAGCTTCCGCGCCGAGGGCGTGGCACCGGCGGCGGTCAGCACCCTCAGCCTGGTGTCGGCCCGCCTCACCGTGGCCGAACTCGCGGTGTGGAACGGCGCGCCTGGTGTGTTGCCCGCGGCCCGCGCCGTGCCGCTGGACGCACCGGTGGGCAGCGACAGCCAGGCCGAGCAGGTGGTGCGCTTGCTGCAACGCATCGCACAACTGCAGCCGGGCCAGCGCATCACCGTCATTGCCCATTCGGCCAGCGGCCTGGCGGCGCGCGCTGCGTTGCAGCGCGCCGGGCTGGCTCCGCTGGTGCGGGGTCTCATCACCGTGGGCACACCACACGCAGGCTCGCCCCTGCCCTGGCTGGCCAATCCGCCGTTGGCCGAAGCCTTGTCGGCGCTGCAGCGTTTGCGCGCCAGCCTGCCGCTGGGTGGCGCGCTGGGTGCGGCGCTGGACGCGTTGTGGGGCTTCATCCGCGAGCGCACGCCCGCTGGGCTGTTCCAGGCCTGGCCGACGCAGGCCTTCGCGCCGGTGGGCGGCCTGAGCCTGCCGACTGGCGTGCCGGGCCATGCCATAGCGCTGCGCCTGCCCGGCCAGACGCTGGCCGCCGAACTGGGCAGCGCCATCGCCACCCGCGCCGCCCAGTGGCGGGCCGCGCAGGCCGCGCGCGCGCCGGTCTCGCACATCGGTTTTGGCCTGGCGCTGGCGCCGGTGCCGCGCGCCGCCGAGGGCGCGCTCAAGCTGCGCACCCACGCGCGGCTGGACATCGCCCGCGTGCGCGTGGCCGCCGGGGCCCACAGCCGCCAGCTGCCGCGCCTGGTGCTGCAGGCCGACCTGTGGCGAGAGGGCGGCTGGCTGGTCGGCGGTGCGGCCACGCGGGTGCGTGTGCGCCGCGCCGAGCTGGGTTGCGAGATCACCGAAACCGGCATCGTGCCCACCGTGCGCCTGTTCGACGCAGCGGTCGACGGCGTGGAGCAGGCCTTGGCCACGTTGCGCCGCGTGGGTGACACCGGCCCCTGGACGCCCGACGATGTGCTGGTGCCCGCGCTGGACGCGCTGCTCGCGCAGCTGACCACAGGCCCAGGGCTGGACAGCGGTGTGCAGGCCATCGCGCGCCTGCTCGCCAGCCTGGAGCTGACCCGGCGGCGGGTGGACGGCGCAGCCGACGACAGCGGTGGCTACGCCCTGCACCCGGACGGCTGGGCCTCGCTGCTGGCCGATGCCCAGGCCTGGCTCCAGCGCGCCCTGGCCCGCGTGCTGCCGGTGGCAGCGCTGCGCGACGAGTTGATGGCGCGGTTGCGCACGGTGCTCGGCCTGGCCAGCACCGACCTCTCGCGCCTGCTGGCCGAGCAGGCTGGCGACGATGCCGGCTGGCGCGCGCTGCGCGCCTTGTTGCAGGCGGTGGGGCTGCTGGAGCCGAGCGCGCGCGGTGCGGTGCCGCGGCTGGGTGCCTGGCTCGAACTGCTGCGCGATCCCGCCGCCTGGGTCGCGGCCCGGCTGGTGCCCTTGTTGAACCAGGCGAGCTGGCGCGCCGACCTGCTCAACCGCCTGCGCGGTCTGCTCGGTGTGAGCGATGTGGGCAGCCCGGTCGTGGAGCGGGGGCTCGGGGCCGGTGTGGCCCTGCGGGTCGAGGCGCTGGGGTCGGTGGCGCTGCGGCTGGACGGCGCGGCCTTCCGGCTGGCGGGTGCGTTTTCGGTGCGCGGCGACATCGGCCTGAACCTGGCCAACGGCAGCCTGCAGGTGAACCTGCGCCTGCAGCCCGACGCGGTGGTGACGGGTTTGCGCCTGCAAATGCAGGTGCCCGCCACGCCACGCTGGTCCCTCGCGCTGGACTTCAGCGATGGCACGCGCACCGCGCCCTATGCCGAGCTGCCCCTGGTGCCGCTGCCGCCCGACCTGCCCGCGCGGCTCGGCGCGCTGCTGCCGAGCCTGACGCTCAGCACCCTGGCCAGCGCGCTGCTCGACCACCTGCTGCTGCCGCGCGTGCCCCAGATCGCGCCGGTGCTGCAGGCCCTCGGGCTGGCGACGCAAACCGTCGGCGCCGAACGCGCGCGGGTGCGGAACCTGGTGCGCCTGGTGGCCGATCCGTTGGGCTGGCTGCAATCGGGCGACACGCTGTTCCGCGCCAACGCAGCAGGCAACGGCCTGGAGCTGGACCCGGCACGCGTCACCGGCTTGTTGCGCAGCCTGTTCGACAGCTTCGGCCTGACCGATGCAGCGGGTGATGTGGCGCTGCCGCTGAACCTGCGTTTGCGCCTGGTGTCGTTGCCGCAGGCCCGGCTGGAGCTGCAGACCACCGCCCCCATCGCCATGGACGGTGGTGTCACCCTGGGCGGCGGGTTCCAGCTCGGCTGGGCGCCGAACGGCGGCATGGGTGCCGGTGGCAGCCTCAGCCTGGCAGCGCCCTTGCCCGCCGGCAGTCCCTGGGGTCGGCTGGTGGTGCAGGCCGGGGTGGTGAACGATGCGTTCACGCTCGCGCTGGGCCCCGAAGACGCGCCGATCCGCCTGCTGCCGTTCACCGGCTTCAGCGCCGATGCCCTTGGCGACCAGGCCCTGCGCCTGCTGCCCACGCTGATCGACGGCGCGCTGCAGGCCATCAGCGCGACCGGTGACGCGGCGGTGCAGGCCTTCATCACCCACCTGCGCAACGCCGCCGCCACGCTGCAGATCGACACCGTGGCGCACCTGGAGCGGGTGGCGAACTCGCCCGTGTCGTGGCTGCGCGACCGGCTTTCGGTGGCCAACGCACCGGCCTCGGTGGGTGCGCTGTTTGGCCTCATTCCCGGAGCGGCGGGCGTGGGCTTTTCCACCCCGGCGGGCGCGCTGCGCTTCCAGCCCGCTGGCTCGCCTGTGGCCCTGGCGCTGGGTCACACGGGCAGTGGCAGCATTGGTCTGGTGGTCGAGCTCGACGTGGACCTCGGCCCGGTCACCTTGTCGGGCGATCTGGCGGTGGGCCTGCCCGACAGCGGCAGCGAGGGCCAGAACCTGGTCCCCGCCGTGGCGGTGTCCATCGAAGCCAGTGTGGACGAAGGCGTGATCGAGCCCGGTGGTGTGTCCATCCGGCCGCTGATCCGGCTGGCGTTCGGCGCCACACCGCCCCGGCTGGAGCTGTACCCGCTGGGCGACGAAAGCGGCTCGCCCGACTTCGTGGTCCGACTGCTGCCCACGCCGTTCTTCGGCGTGGACGAGGGCACGATGGAAGACGCGTTGCTGCAGCTCGCGCGCCGCGTGCTGGTGCCGGTGGCGGTGGAGACGCTGCTGGACACGACCGAAGTGACCGGCTGGCTCAACAGCAACCTGCTCCAGGGCCATGCCAGCGGTGGCACGGTGCGCGCGGGCGAGGTGCTGATCGCCGCCGGTCTGCTGGAGGCCGACGGCACCGGTTTCAACCTCGTGCCCATCGACCACCTGCTCGACGATGTGGAGAACCCGCTCAAGCTGGTCGAGCGTCTGGTGGGCGCGGCGCTCTCCACCCTGGTCTCGGGTCTGGGCAGCACGCCCATCGTGGCTTTTGGTGCCGACGAAGAGGTGGACGGTGGTCTCTACCTGCAACAGTCGGGCGCCACCTTCCCGCGCTACTACGGCCTGCGCCTGCGCCTGCCCCGCATCGTGGTGGCCGAAGACCCGGAAATCATCATCCGCATCGGCGGCGAGACCGACTGGATTGAAGCCGCTGGCGGCCCGGCCGATGCCGGCGCGGGTTTCTCGCTGCTGCTCCTCAAAGACACGGGGCCGGGCGATCAGCGCTACGGCATCGAACCCGTCATCACGCTCGCGGGTGTGGGTCTGGACCTGAGCGGGCGTGCCGACGAGCCGCTGTTCGACCTCAGCGGTTTCCAACTCGGCGGTGTCGAGACCCTGCTCTATCTGAGCCTGAAGGTGCCGCTCAATGGCAGCGCGCCCACGGTGGATTTCGGCGCCTACGGCGATCTGGACGGCATCGCCATCCCGCTGGGCACCTCCGACAGCAACCCGGTGGCCGCCTCGCTCATGAGCGGCAGCGGCGGCGAGAGCGCGCCGGTGAACCCGAAGTTTTCCGTGCGCGCCGCCTATGTCGAAGAGTTCTGGCTGGAACTCGGCGACACGCCTGGGCGCAACGAGGTCTGGTTCCCGATCCAGCGCACCTTCGGGCCGGTCAGCATCCAGCAAATTGGTGTGCGCTGGATCGGTGGCCCCGACCTCAAGGGCGCGATCCTGCTCGACGGCGGCGTCTCGCTGGCCGGGCTGTCGGTGGGTGTGGACGATCTCTCGCTCACCATTCCCTTCGGCGACATCGACGATCTGAGCAAATGGGCGCTGGGCCTGCGCGGCCTGGCCGTGGCTTACGACGGCGGCGGTATCCGCATTGGCGGCGGTTTGCTGGAGGTGGACATCCCTGGCCCCGACGTGCGCTACGACGGCTTCTTGCTGATCGAGGTCGGCGGCATGAGCTTCGTGGCGCTGGGCTCCTACGGTGTGGTCGACGGCGACCCTTCGCTGTTCGTGTTCCTGGTCATCGGCATCCCGATTGGCGGCCCTCCGTTCTTCTTCATCACCGGCCTGGCCGGTGGCTTTGGCTACAACCGCGGCCTGGTGGTGCCGCCCATCGAAGGCCTGCCAGACTTCCCGCTGGTGAAGGCCATGAGCGACACGTCTGCCGTCACCGCGTCGCCCATGGATTTTCTGCACACCATGGGCGACGCGGTGCCCATGGAGCGCGGCAGCTACTGGTTCGCCGCCGGGCTCAAGTTCACCTCGTTCTCCCTGGTCCAGTCGCAAGCCCTGCTCTACGTGCTGCTCAACCGCGGGCTGGAGATCGGCCTGCTCGGCATGTCGCGCTTCGAGCTGCCGCCCGCCGTGCCGCTGGTGAGCGTGGAGCTGGCGCTCAAGGCGCGCTTCTCCACCATCGAAGGCGTGATCTCGGTCGAAGCGCGCCTGACCGACAACTCCTGGGTGCTCTCGCGCGACTGCCGCCTCACCGGTGGCTTCGCCTTCTTCGTCTGGTTCGCTGGCGAACACGCAGGCGACTTCGTCATCACCATCGGCGGCTACCACCCGCGCTACACACCGCCCGACCACTACCCGGTGGTGCCGCGCCTGGGTTTCAACTGGCGCGTCTCCAGCAGCATCTACATCAAGGGCGAGGCCTACTTCGCGCTCACGCCGCGCGAGGTCATGGCCGGTGGTCTGTTGGAGGCGGTGTACGACAGCGGTGACGTCCGGGCCTGGTTCCGCGCCTGGGCCAACATGTACATCAAGTGGCGGCCGTTCTGGTTCGAGGTCGAGATTGGCATCTCCATCGGGGTCTCGGTCGACACCTTCCTCGGCCGGGTCAAGGCCGAGGTCGGGGCTTCGCTGATCGTCTGGGGGCCGGAGATCGGTGGCGAAGTCACCATCGACGTGTTCATCATCAGCATCACCATCCCGTTCGGTGCGGCGCGCGTGATCCCGGTGGAAGCGGTTTCGTGGGACGAGTTCCGCACCACGCTGCTGCCACCGGAAGACGAGAAACTGTTCGCCGGCCACATCGAGCGCGGCCTGGTCAGTGGCAGCCCGGCCACCGGGCCGTGGTCGGTGTTGCCCGAGTTCGCGATCCGCACCGAGACCTTCCTCGGCGCCAGCGAGGTGCGCCTGGGCAGCGGCACGCTCACCGCGGGCAACCGCCACAAGCTCGACATCGACATCAAGCCGATGCAGATCAGCGGTGTCGACAGCGTGCACGTGGTGCGGGTGCTGAACCAGGCGGGGGTCGATGTCACTCACCGGTTCCATTGGCGCGAAGCGCTCAGCAGCAACGTGCCGCGAGCGCTGTGGGACACCGACCTCGGCCAGCCCAGCCGCAGCGTGATCCCGGGTTACACCGGCACGCAGCTGGTGGCCGCCATCGACCCGGCGCTGCTCGACTCCACCGGCGTCATTCCCTGGGAGCAGTTGCTGGAGTACAGCGTGGTCGACCACCCGCTGCCCTTCGGCCGCGAGCTGCGCTTGCGTGGGGTGGTGGTGCAGGTGGCCGAGGCCGCGCTCGAACTCGACCGCTACGCCAGCCAGGGCAGTCAGGTGCTGTGGCAGGCGCAGCAGACGGTGCTCAACAGCGTGGCCTGGAGCGAGCGCCGCAGCGCCACGCTGCAGGCGCTGTCGCAAGAGGGCGTGCGCGTCAAAGCGTCGCAGCGCGCAGGCGATGTCATGCCGCGCGGCAGCTTCCGCAAGGGCCGTCGCAACGCGCCGCCGTTGATCCGTTCGCTGCACGAGGGCCTGGCCGCCGAGGCCGTGACCGAGGTGCCGACCCAGACCGTCCCGCCGGTCGAAGACCCTGGGCCGCAGCGCCAACGCATCGTGCCGGTGCTCGACGCGGTGATCCGCCAGCGCGTCGAGCCCACGCTGGCGGGATCGGCCAGCATCCGCACCACCGTGTCGCGCCGGTTCGACAATGCGCTGCGGCTGGACAGCCCACAAATGGCCCGCCTGCTCGACGAGCCCATGGAGGGCGCGGCGGTGCTGATGCAGGGCGCCGCGACCGAGGTGCGCCCCACCGGGCTGGCCATGGCCGCGCCCAAGGTGGTGCGCTCCAGCGCCAACACCCGGCGCGAAACCGCCTGGCTCGACAGCCTGGGCCGCGCCGCGCTGGGCGCTGCCGGGCAGCCGGTGATCGCCACCCACCTGACCCACCTGGGCACCGCCGCCCGGGGCGCGCCGCTCGATCCCGGCAGCACCCTGCGTTTTGTCCTGCCCACCCGCGACACGGAGGGCGCGCCGCCGGTGCTGTGGCTGCGCGGTGAGGGCGCGGCCCGCACCACGGTGCTGGACCGGGGCGGCGAGCCGCTGCTGGACCTGGAAACCGTGGGCGACGCCCGACTGGCCCTGCCGGTGGGGAGCGCCACCGTGGCGGTGACCGGCCTGGGCCGGGTGCGCACGGCGCAGCGGGTGCCGGGTCTGGGGTCGGTCACGCTCGAAGAAGCCACCCACGCGGTGCCGGTGGTCGGCTGGCAGTCGCACAACGAACTGGTGGCACTGGGCGACACCACCCTGTTGGCGCGTGGTGCCTTGCTGCGCCTGTCGGCGGCGGCGGGGCCGCTGGCGCGTCGCGGCTGCGTGCGCGCCCACGAGGCGGTCGCGCGCCAGACCGGCTTGCAGACCTTGCTGCCCATGGGCGTGCGCACCGTGGCGGTGGTGATCGACGAAGGACCGGAGGCGGCGGCGGGGGATCTCGCCAGCACCTTCGGCCTGTCGGCCCAGAACGCTGTGCTGTCCGAAGAGCCGGTGGTGCTGGTGGCCGGCCAGCGCACCCTGCTCGTCTACGAGGTACTCAAGACCGACGTCAACGCGCCGTGGATCGTGATCGCGCAAGCTTTCAGCACCGCCTGGAGCATGGCCGGGGTGCTGGGCTTTCAGGCGCCGCCCCCGGTCTGGGTGCCGCTGCTGGTCGAGGCCGATCTCGATGCGCTGGTGGAAGACGGGCCGCTGTCGGCCACCGGTGGTCTGCGGCTGCAATTCATCCAAGCTTGAGGCAACACATGGCCACCTCCCTGCCTGCACCCCCTCCGCGCGGCGCCGTGATCCTGCACGCCGCCTGCCGCCCCGCGCTGCCGGCGGGCGAGTATTCGCTGCGCGTGGCGCACGAGCTGACCAAGACCGTGCGGGTCGAACCGCCGGTGTCCGATCCGGCGCGCGATGTGACCACCCGCCTGGACAACGGCAGCAAGCCCCTGCCCGGCGAGCGCAATTACCCCTTCGCCATCGATGCGCCGCGCTTCACGCTCGACCCGTCCATGATCCACGCGGTGTTCCCGCCCACCAACGGCGTGGGCAGTTATGTGTCGCGCCTGCCCATGATCGTGCTGCGGCGGCGCACCCTGCCCTGGGAACGCTCGCTCGCGCCCGGCAGCGACGCGCCCTGGCTGGCGGTGCTGCTGTTCGAAAAAGGCGAAGCCACCACGCTTTCGCCTTGCACCGTGGCGGACGTGCTGGACGGCGCCGGTGGTGCCGGTTCGCCCCAGCTGGATCTGCCCGATGTGCCCGACGCCGTGCGCAGCCTGCCCTGCATGGGCCTGGAGCTGCCACTGGACCTGTTCAAGGACATCGCGCCCATGGCCAGCGAAATCCCGCTGCTCACCCACGTGCGCCAGGTCAACACCGAAGACAAGGAGCTCATGGGCATGGACGACGACGGCTGGTTCGCCGTGGTCGTGGGCAACCGCCTGCCCGAGCCCGGCAAGCAGTACGAAGCCTGTCTGGTCTCGCTGGAAGGAACACAGGCTTTTCTGCCCACCGAGGCCGAAGCCGCCGAGTTCACCGCGGCCGACCTGGACCGACCGCGCCTCGCCGAGTTCGCCGACAAGATCGAACGCTGGCGCGGCCAGGTCCTGGTGGACGACCCGGGCCTGTCGCAGGCGGTGATCGACCAGGTGCTGCTCGACCACATGCAGAGCACCGGCTCGGCTTACCAGTGGCAGGGCAGCGGCTCGCAGGCGCCGTCGGCTCAGCCGTTCCAGCAGCGCGGCACAAGGGCGCCCATCGCCGATGCGGCGCAACAGCCGCAGCGGTTCCAGAAGACCGACACCACCAAGACCACCAGCACCAGCGGTTTCAAGCAACCGGCCCACGCCAGCCACTGGAGCCAGCTCTCCGACACGCAGGGGCGACTGACCGGGCGAGCTGAATCCATGGCCGTGAAGTTCCTCATTCCCAAGGTGCGGCTGTTCATGCTGGCGCAGTGGAGTTTTGAATGCCGCGAGGGCGGCGACTTCGAGTCCATCATGCAGGCCCTGCCCCGCAACGGCGGTGTGGCCATGCTCGGCATGCCGCCTTCGCTGGCCCAGGCGCCCGGCAGCACCGGCGCGGCGGTCTGGCGCGCCGCGCTGGACAGCGGGCACGTGCCCCTGCAGCACCTGACGCGCGACGGCGAGCAAACCATCGCCTGGTACCGAGGCCCGCTCACGCCGGTGGGCGTGGCGCGCGAGCGCAGCGGGCCGTACCACAGCGCCGACCAGGCGCGTCGACTCGATCCCGCCACCGGCCTGGAAAACCTGGGTTACGCGGCGGCCTTCGAGATCGGGCGCCTGATGGCCCTGGGCGACCCGCGTTTCGCGCTCGATCTCATGCACTGGCGGCGCGACGGTCGGCTGTCGGTCGACACCGCGCTGTTCGGCCGCCTGATCGGGCAGCGTTTGGCCTTCGGTGCCTTGCCCGAGCTGCTCAACCCGCGCGCCATGTTGCTCATGCCGCGCGTGCTCGCCAGCTTCGGAACACAAACCTTTGGCGACCTGATGCAGGGTGGTCGCCTCGGCGCGCTGCGCGACCCGACCGGGCTGCTGGCGGTGCGCGAGAGGCTGCCCGGCCTGGACGCCGCCGTGGTGGCGAGTGCCAAGGGCCTGAACCTGCAGGTGGTGCAGTCGGTCATGGGCAGTCTGGCGCTCTCGGGCAGCTTGCTCGACGAGATCGGCTTTGGCCAGGCCGAGCCGCTGGAAGCCCGGCTCGACGTGCTGCTGCAGGACCCGACCCGGCATTTCGCGCCGCAGCTCGAAGCCTTCAACGCCCGCCTCAACACCTTCCGTGGACCGCTCTGAAGCCAAGGACAACCCATGCACAACTGGCTCATCGCTGCCGACTACCTGGGTGCGCTGCGCGCCGAGGCTTCTCCTGCGTTCGCGGCGAGTGCCGCGCGCATGCCCGCTTCGCTGGGCAACTGGCTGGCCCGCCTGCGCCTGCTGTACGGCGTGCCCTTCAACTACCTGGTGCCCGACAGCCGCCTGCTGCCGATGGAGTCGGTGCGCTTTTTCTACATCGACCGCAACTTCACCGACCGCCTGGTCGATGGCGCGCTCAGCGTGGGCAAGACCACCACCCGTGAATACGCCCAGGCCCAGGCCACACACAGCGCCCTGCGCGCCCGGGTCGACGAAGAAGAGCGCGTGCTGCGCCACCAGTTGCGCAAGAACACCGCGGTGCAGAAGATCGTCGCGCCAACGACGGCCGACCTCACCGGTGTGCTGATCCGTTCGCGCGCGGTCTCGGGCTGGCCTGGCATGGAGGTCAAGGCCTACCGCGGCACGGTCGAGGGCGGACCTCCCGGCACGCCACTGGCCCTGTTGCGCATGGACCGTCTGGCCCCCGACGTGATGCTCTGCATCTTCGAAGGTGTGCCCACCCGGGTGGACATGGAGGAGCCACGCGAAGGCATCCAGTTCGGTGTCGACCTGATGGACCGCGACGGCAACGGTGTCGTGGAACCGAGCACGGCGGTGCCCAGCGGTCTGCGCCTGAAGATGCGCAAGATCCGCGGGCCGCTGGCTGGCCAGCTGACACACGCGACCGCCGCCCGGCTCGACCCCGATCCGCAGTTCCAGAATGTGCCGGTGCGCCGTTCCAACCGCCGCGTGCTGCATGTTCGACTGCTGCGCGAGCGCCTGCAGGCCTCGCTGGCGGGCAGTGGCGACCCCGACGCGAACCCGGGCACCCTGAGCTCGGGCGAACTGGCGCTGCAGATGTTCCAGCCGCCGTTCCAGCAGCGCTTTGAAGGCGATGGCGACAGCGGTGGCTACACCGTGACTTCGCAGTACCTCGATGCGGTGCTCCAGCTGTCGGTGATCGCCCAGCCGCTGCAGGTGGAAGAGATCCACCAGCTGTTCCGCATCAACGAGTGAGGACGCCATGGCCACCCGACGCTTCCAGACCGAAATGCTCGCGCGCAACCTGGCCATGGCCAAGGGCGTGAAACCCGCCACCGTGCTGGACTGGGACGAAGGCGCCTGGCATGGCCTGCGCCTGCTGGTGCCGGTGGTGGTGGAGGCGCTGCCGGTGTCGGCAGCCGAGGCCACCACCCGCTCGTGGGCCGCGGTGGCGGTGGACCCGCTGCAACCCGGCGCGCCGCGCCCGCAGCCCTTCGACACCGTGACCGGCCGCCCGGCCGGCATGCACCTGCACTGGGCCTTGCCCGATGGCCTCACGCGTGGCGAGCGCGCCACTGCCGCGGCCGACACACCGTTGTCTGCCACCGCCCAGACCCAATCGGCACAAAGCGAACAGCGGGACGACCAGCGTACCCGTTTCAACCCGGTGCCCGACCGCTGGCTGGTGGTGCGCATCCAGGCCGGCGCCACCCAGACCGCACCGCGCCGCGCCAGCGCCTGGGTGCTCAGCGGTGCGCTGGACCCGGCCCGTCGGCGCGCCGTGCCGCTGTCCGAATGGCGCGAAGACCGCGCCCAGGCGGCGCCGCCGGTCACCGCCATGGGGCCGGGCGATCCCACCTTCGCCGTGTACTACGACAACACCCGCAACCTGCTCGGCTTTCACGACCCCTTGCAGGGCGTGGCCTCCGGGCCGCTGACCTACATGGTCTGCGGCTGGTACGCGCGGCTGGAAGACGACCCGCTCTACGCGCCCACCACCGAACAGCGCTGGATGGCCTTGCTCCAGCGCATGGGCTGGTCGGTGGACGAAGCGGTGATGGCGCAGCTGGGCAAACAGGCGCGCACCGAACAGTTTGGCCAGGTGCTCAAAGGGGCCGACCAGGGCCCATCCGCATCGGGTGTCCGTTTGGGCGGCCCGCAGACCGATGGCCAGGTGAAGGCCCAGCAGTTCACGCTGGGCAGCGGCACCAGCCAGTTCGTCAAGGCCTCCGGAAAATCTGGCGGCCGCTCGGCGATCTACACAGAGCGCAAGCTGTTTGCGCCCTACTGGCCGCGCCAGCTGCTCTGCCACGGCGCGGTGTTCGACGTGCGCTGGGGCAACCGGGGTGGCGGGTTCGACCACCCCGGTGCGGGCGTGCCGCCCGCCCAGTCGGTCGGCCTGGCCGTGGGCAACACCGCTTCACAGGCCTTGGCGGCCCTGGCCGCGCGCCAGGCGGCCGACCCTTCGCTGGCGCGACTGCTCGACGCCTTCGCCACCGGTGCCATGTCCGAACTGTCTCAGCAAAGCGGCCTGGCCCGGCTGGAAAGCCACCTGCACGCCGAGGATTTCTCGTCCTTGCCGGGCGGCTTTGTGGTGGACCAGATCGAGCAGGGCGACGCGTTTGCGCCGGCCTCTGGGACCGAGACCCCGGGCGCACCGCGCCAGTCCGTTCCCGCTGGGGCTGGGCAGGACCGGTTCGGAACCTTCTCCGTGCCATCGATCAAGGCGCAGCGCCGCTTCTTCAAGGCGGGCGCTTCGGTGAGCGATCTTCAGCAGCGCCTGGACCAGGGCAGCAGCGGCGCGGCCGCGCGGCCTGGCCAGGCGCCCGCCGCGCAGGCCCGCGCCACCGAAACCGTGCGCCGCGCACTGCCGCGCTGGTTCGAGCCACGCGACCCGGTGCTGCTGCTGCAACAGGGGCGGCGTGCCTACAAACACGGTGAAGACCACACCATCGATGGCACGCTCGGTTGCCGCATCAGTGGCCAGACGGTTGGCCGCCTCGGGGTGCTGCCCTGGAGCGAATACCCCGGCGGTGTGCACCAGGGGCCTTTGGTCGATGTGCTGGGCACCGATCTCAGCACCGACGATTTGCAGAGTGGCCAGATCCCGGCCGAGTGCGGCGCCCTGTTCTTCGAGACCCTGCTGTTCGATCCGACCAGTGTGCCGGTGGCACGAGACGCGGTGGTCAAGCGCGCGGGCCGGATGGCCGTGCCCCGAGATGGGCGGGTGAGCGTCGTCAGCGCCGCCGAAGCCGGGCAGCGGATACAGGTCGAGCAGTCCCTGCTGCTGATGGCCACCGCCGATCCGCAGATCGACATGCAGGCCCTGGCGGCGCTCTCCAACCTCAGTGGCACGCGGCCCCATCCGCTGTCGCAACACCACTGGTGTCGGCCCTGGTCGCCGATCGAGCTGGCCTGGGAAGTGGCCTGGCACCCCTCGCCAGGCGCCGAGCGCGACTGGGCGTTGCAGCAGACCGACTTTGCGTTGCGCCCGGGTGTGCCCACCGGCACCGAGGGCGCACCGGCATTTGTGTTGCAGGGGCGCAGCCTGCTCACGCCATCGGTGGCGCGCACGCTGGAGCGCCAGTTGCAGCGTTTCCTGGACGATGAAGCCAAAGGCGAGCGCGACGAGGCCAGCCCCTCGGAGGAGGCCGACCTGGCCCGTATCAAGGCCGATTTCGCCAAGCTCGATGTGCTCGGTGCTTCACTGTCTGGCCTGCACGATGCGCTGATGGCCCGGATGCCGGTGCCCGGCCTGGGCGGTGTGCCCGCACCCGACGCCTGGCAGCCCGTGCCCGGCGCCACCGCGCTCTGGCTGCTGCGCGCGGGGCACCTGCGCGTGACGCGTGCCCGCGTGATCGACGGCTTCGGCCAGTTCCACGACCTCGGCGCCGCGGCGCTGGCCGCCCCGGTGCGCGCCGAAGACCTGGTGAGCCGCGCCGGCCCCGCGTTCCTCGCGCTGCCGCCGCGGGTGCAGGAACCCACCCGCTTGATGTTTCGCTTGCTCGACGCCAGCGACGACAGCCGGGAAGCCACCCGCGATCGCTCGCCGGTCTGTGGCTGGCTGGTGCCCGACCACATGGACGAGGCGGTCGAAATCTTCGACGCCGCAGGCCAGGCTCAGGGCCAGTTGCAGCCCGCCGATGACGGCCGCACGCTGGAGTGGCAGGGCGTGCCCGGCCAGCAAGATCCGCTGGGTGCGCCGCCGCGGCTGGCGCAGCCCCAGCTGGCCGGCTTTGTGCAGGGGCTGCTGGCGCACGGCCTGCGCGACCGCGAGCGCCTGGCGAGCCCGACACCGCCGAGCGAAAGCGCGCTCTCGGCCCTGCTGCGCATGATCGACGCCACCCTCTGGAGCACCGACCCGGTGGGTCGGGCCGGCAACGAACACCTGAGCCTGCTGGTGGGCCATCCGCTGGCGCTGGTGCGGGCCGAACTTCGGCTGGAAGTGCAGGCCGATCCGCTGACCAGCACCCAAGGCGCCCTCTACGCGGCAGCCCGCGCCGAGCTGGAGCGCACGCCGCTGCCCGTGCGCCTGGGCGAGGTGCTGGCGCTCGACGACGGGCTCATGGGTTACTTCGTCAACGACGACCACAGCCGCTTCTACCCGGTGCACGAATCGCTGGCGCCACAGGCCCGCGCCAGTGGACCGGGCGCGGGCTACCTGGGCTCGATGGCGGTGCCGGTGGACACGGCCGCGCACCCGGTGGAGCACCCGTACATCGACCGCACGCCCCTGGTCCAGATCCGGCCTGGCCAGACGGTGCGCCTGACCCTGGTGCTGGACCCGCGCGGCGCGGTGCATGCGACCTGCGGCTTCCTGCCGCGCAAAAAGATCGAGCTGATGCGCGAGCACGTGGCGGCGGCGCTCGAAGCGCTGGCCTTCACCTTCCGCGTCGGTCCGGTGCTGGTGGACCCGGACACCATCCGCATGCCATTGCCCGCCGAGATCGCCGGGGGCTGGAGCTGGGTGCGTCGGGTGAACGTGACCACCTGGAAAGAAGACCCGGTGGTGCGCGCCAGCGAGGATGCCTTGTTGCCCGATGTACCGGCGCTGCTGAGCGAAGGCTGGCTCAAGCTCAGCGGTTCGCTGGCCACACCGCCAGACCGCTGAGGCCCGCGCCACCGCAGCCCGCCGGGCCGGTCTCAGCCGCCCAGCACGTGTGCCCAGAGCGCGCGCACCGGCGCCGCCAGCGGCTCGGCCTGGGCGGCGTCGATCTGGGTCGGCGCCTCGTTCAGCCGCGCGCGGTGCTGGATGTGGCGCAGCTCGCGGTAGGCGTCGGCCGCTTCCTGACCCAAGCCCACCGGCAGCAGGCCCACCGCTTCGGCGCGTTGCAGCAAGGCGATGTTGCCCAGGTTGCCGCGCAGCTCGGGGTGATCGCCGGAGTAGGCGAGCACCAGAAACTGCACCACAAATTCGACATCCACCATGCCGCCCACGCTGTGTTTGACGTCGAATTGCTCGCCGCGCACCGGGTGTGCCGCACGCACTTTTTCGCGCATGGCGCTGATCTCTTGCGCCAGCGCAGCGCGGTCGCGGTGGGACGTGATCACGGCTTCGCGCACGGCATCGAAGCGGGCGGCGAGCGAATCAGGGTTGGCCGTGGCCTCAGCGGAGCCGCCGCCGGGCCGCCCCAAGGCGGGTCCAGCCCCCTCGGGGGGCAGCGAACCACGCGCAGCGGGGAGCGTGGGGGCCATGACACACCGGGCCCGTGTCATGGCCTGGTGTTCCCAGGTCCAGGCCGTGTTGCTGCCGCGGCCGCGCTGGTAGTCGGCGTAGGCGGTGAAGCTGGTCACCAGCAGGCCGGAGTTGCCATTGGGCCGCAGCGCGGTGTCGATCTCGAACAGATCGCCTTCACCGGTCTTCACCGTCATCCAGTTGATCATCTTGCGGATGAAGGCGGCGTAGATCTCGCCCGCGTTCTCGTGTTCGTCTTCGTAGACAAACACGATGTCGAGGTCGCTGCCATAGCCCAGCTCTTTGCCGCCCAGCTTGCCGTAGCCGATGATGGCCAACGCGGGTTCTTCGCGGTGCCGGCTCTTGAGCCGGGCCCAGCACCAGCGCGCGGTGGTGCGCAGCACGGCATCGGCCAGTGCGCTCAGGTCGTCGGCCACCTGTTCCACGCTCAGCACGCCCTCCACATCGCGCGCCAGGGTGCGGAACACCTCGGCGTGGTGCGCACGGCGCAGCAGGTTGAGCAGGGCTTCTTCGTCGTCTTCGCCGGTGCGCTGCAGCGAGCTGCGCCGGTCTTCCAGGTCGCGCTCGAACTGCGCGGCGTCGAAGCGCTCGCCCATCAGTTGCTGGCTCGCCAGTTCGTCGATCACGCCCGGGTGCTGGAGCAGGTAGCGGGCGGGCCACTTGGCCGCGCCCAGCAAGCGCAGCAGGCGTTCGTGGACTGCAGGGCGCTCCTGCAGCAGGGCCAGGTAACTTTCGCGGCGCAGCAAGGGCTCGATCCAGTCGGCCAGGCGCAATGCGGCCACCTCGTTCACCCGGCCTTCGTCGAGCCAGGCGCCGGTGCGCTCCACCAGCCGGACCAGGCGCACCCGGGCGTCTTCGCGCAGCGCGAGCACGCGCGGGTGTTCGCACCACTGCCCGACCTTGGCGGCAAAGGCGGGTGGCAACTGGGACAACACGCCTTGCAGGTCCTGCACCGCGTTGCGCGCGCCGGCTTTGCCGTTGCAGCCCTTGCCCTTGCAGCCGGAGCCCGGTGCGCCGCCCAGCAGGGTGTCGAACTCGTGCGCCACGGTTTCGCGGTGGGTGTCGAGCGCGCTCAGGAACTCGCACACATTGGCATACCCCAGGGTGGCGGCGATCCAGGCCAGGTCGTCGTCGCGCGTGGGCATGAGGTGGGTTTGCTGGTCGTCCAGGTACTGGATGCGGTGTTCCACCTTGCGCAGAAAAACATAGGCCCGGGCCAGTGCGTCGGCGGTGGGCTGGGGCATCAGGTTGGCGCGGCACAGCCGCTCCAGCGCTTCCAGCGTGGGCCGCTTGCGCAGCTCGGGGAACTGGCCACCCCGCACCACCTGCAGCAGCTGCACGGTGAATTCGATTTCGCGGATGCCGCCGCGCGAGAGCTTGACGTCGTTGGCGCGGCCCGGGTTGCCGGCGGCGCGTTTGGCGGCGTGGTCGCGGATCTGGCGGTGCAAGTTGCGCAGCGCGTCGAACACGCTGTAGTCCAGGTACTTGCGGAACACAAAAGGCAGCACCGCACCGCGCAGTGCGCTGGCGCTGCCATCGGCCACACAGGCGGCGGGCGCGATGACGCGGCTCTTGAGCCAGGCGAAACGTTCCCATTCGCGGCCCTGCACCAGGAAATACTCCTCCAGCGCGCCCATGGACACCGCGGCCGGGCCGGAGTTGCCGTTGGGCCGCAGCGCCAGGTCGACCCGGAACACATTGCCGTGTTCGGTGGTCTCGCCCACTGTGTTGTAGATGTGCTTGACGGCCTTGCCGAAATATTCGTGGTTGCTGATGCGGTTGCGACCCTGCGCGTTGCCGGCGGTTTCGCCGTCGTGGTCGTAGACGTAGATCAGGTCGATGTCGCTCGAAACGTTGAGTTCGCGCGCGCCCAGCTTGCCCATGCCGACCACCCACATCTGGGCGCGCTGGCCCGATTCCGCCTGCGGCGCGCCGTACAGCGCGTCCAGCTCGGCAAAGGCCAGGGTGCAGGCCGCGTCGAGCGCCAGCTCGGCCAGCTCGGTGACGCCCCGGGTCACGTCCTCCAGGGGCGCCGCCTGTTCGCAGTCGAGCACCACGAGGCGCTCCAGCACCAGCTGGCGCAACACGCGCAAGGCCGCGGGCAAGGCCAGCCGGCGTTCGAGCAGGCGGGCCAGGGCCACCTGCATGCTCGCGTGCACCGGGGCGCCGGGCGGGAGCAGGGGGAGTTCGTCGGGGTAGCGGCGCCGGATTCGCTGAACGAATCGGGCGTGGTCGGCCTGGTGTGACGCGGCGTTCGGGGTGATGCAGGGGTTGTCCAGGGTGGACACAATTGTTGACATCGCGGACTCATCCGCTGCGGAACCATGGGAGGGGCTGGCCGTCATAATTTGTGTTGGACATGAATCAAAGCCAGGCACCCATCGCACCCGCCACGCGAACCCTCAAGACACTCTCCGTGGTGACGCGGCTGCTGCTGTGGGTCGTGCTGGCCGCCTGGGCGCTGTTTGCGCTCTCCTGGGGCGCGCTGCACTTGGTCATTGTGCCGCGAATCGGCGAATGGCGCCCCGACCTCGAACGCTGGGCAACGCGCGCCGTGGGGGTACCGGTGCGGGTTGGCGCGATCCGGGCCGAATCTGGTACCGGCGGCCATCCCTGGCTGCCCGAATTTGTGTCGGGTTTCCTGCCCAGCTTCCAGCTCAGCGATGTGCAACTGCTCGACGCGGCCGGGCGCGAAGCGCTGCGCCTGCCCAGCGTGCGCACCGCGGTCTCGGTGCGCTCGCTCTGGCGGCTCGGTTTTGACCAGGTGGTGATCGTCGCGCCGGTGCTGGACGTGCGGCGCACCGCGCAAGGGCGCATCGAAGTGGCCGGACTCGACCTGTCCGGCCCCGGCAGTGGCGACCACCGCGCCGCCGACTGGTTTTTTGCCCAGCCCGAACTGGTCATCCAGGGCGGCACCGTGCGCTGGACCGACGACTTGCGCGGCCAACCGCCGCTGGCGCTGGACGCGCTCGACCTGGTGGTGCGCAACACCGCGCGCGGGCACCAGTTCCGTGTCGACGCCACACCGCCGCCCGAGTGGGGCGAGCGCCTGAGCGTGCGCGGGAACTTGCGCGAGCCGCTGCTCGACTTGCGGCGCGACGCGCCAGGCCAGGCGCCCTGGCACAACTGGAGCGGTGAGCTGTTTGTCGATCTGCCGCGCGCCGATGTGGCGCGCCTGCGAAACCATGTGGACCTGTCGGCCTGGGCGGTGGATGTGCGGGCCGGGCAGGGCGCCGTGCGCGCCTGGTTCGAGGTCGACAGAGGGCGGGTGGCCGGTGTCACCAGCGATCTTGCGCTGCAGACGGTCGACGCCCAGCTGGGCCCCCAGTTGCC
>JALOSH010000474.1 GCA_025458545.1 Hydrogenophaga sp. | reverse complement strand
GCCCTGACCGGTGCCAACGGCACCGCGCTGGACCCCGGCGTGGCCGAAATGCTCAGCAAGTCCGCCACCGACATCGCCAACCAGCAGGAAGAAAAAGGCGTGCCCGCCTGCCTGCTGGTGCCCGACGCCATCCGCACCGCCATGGCCCGCCTGCTGCGCCGCGCCGCGCCGCGCCTGCAGGTGCTGGCGCACAGCGAAATTCCCGACACCCACCTGATCCGCATCGGCCCGATTCTTGGAGAGCTCGCATCATGAACATTCAGCGTTTCACCGCCCCGACCTCACGCGAAGCCATGGCCAAGGCGCGCAACGCCTTTGGTGACAGCGCCGTGATCCTGTCCACCCGATCGACCGGCGAGGGCTTCGAAGTGATGGCCGCCGCCGAAGAGAGTCTGGCCCAGGTGGCGCCTTCGGCAACGGCCCGTCCGCAGCCCATCCGCACCCGTGGCACACCCGCCCGGTCCGCACTGGCGCAAGAAACGCCCGACTCGGTGGAGAGCGACACCGAGCAGATGGCCATGAGCACGCTGTCTTTTCAGGAATACGTGCGCGAACGCATGCTGCGCAAGCGCCGCGCTTCGCTCAACGGCGACACCGTGGCCGCCGAGTTGCCGGAGCCCGAGCCTGCCGAGCCGCCGCAGGATGCGCGCCCGGCGCCGCGCCCGGCAACGCTGCGCCCCGAGCAGATCCAGGTGCCGGTGCAGCGCTTCAATGCGCCGGTGGCCGCGCCTGCGCCCATGGCCCGCGCCATGCCCGCGCCCATCCGCACCCGCCCGGTGGTCCAGCCGCGCTGGGAAGACTCGCTGCCGCCGCAGCACACCGCTGGCCACGGCGACGGCAGCAGCGTGGCGGTGGAGCTCTCGGCCCTGAAAGAAATGATCGAGGAGCGTTTCAACACCCTGGCCTGGCTCGGCTCGTCCAAGCAGAACCCGATCCAGTCCAACCTCATGCTCAAGCTGATCCGCTCGGGCTTCTCGCCCGCCATGTCGCGTGCCGTGCTCGAGCGTGTGCCCGGCGAATCCGGTGCACCCGAAGCCGTGCGCTGGGTGATGGACGTGCTGACCCGCAACCTCAAGGTGGCCGCGCCCGGTGCCGGTCTGTGTGAAGAGGGCGGTGTGCTGGCCCTGATCGGCGCCACCGGTGTCGGCAAGACCACCACCGCCGCCAAGCTGGCCGCCCAGTGCGTGCAGCAGTACGGTGCCGGCAGTGTGGGTCTGATCACGCTCGACACCTACCGCGTCTCCGGTTACGAGCAGCTGCGCGCCTACGGCCGCATGCTCGGCGTGGTGGCCCACCTGGCGCACGATCGCGCCGCGCTGAAAGACCTGCTCAACCTGCTGGCCAACAAGCGCATGGTGATCATCGACACGGCGGGTCTCGGCCAGCGCGACCAGCGCATCCAGGACATGCTCGACGTGCTCGACATGCCCAAGGTCAAGAAGTGCCTGGTGCTCAACGCCGGTGCCCACGGCGACACGCTCGACGATGTGCTCACCGCCTTCAAGGCCAGCACGCTGCACGGCGTGGTGCTCTCCAAGGTGGACGAAGCCGTCAAGCTCGGCCCGGCGCTGGATGCGTTGATCCGACACCAGGTGGTGCTGCGCGGCGTGGCCAACGGCCAGCGCGTGCCCGAAGACTGGCAGGACATGGGTTTCTATTTCTCGCAGGCCTCGTCCCGTGGCATCGACCTGGGAGCCTCGCATGTTTGAACACGGTTTTGACCAGGCCGCCGGTCTGCGCGGTGAACCGCCCCGCGCCGGTGCCGGGCTGATGCCGGTGGCTTGCCCCGCCCAGCCGGCGCGTGCCTACGAAATGCTGTGCACCCTGGCCGCCCACCTCACGGCACTGGGCCGCGAAGCGGTCATCGTGGACGGCAGCGCCCCGGAAGCCAGCGACCGCCGAAGCGGCCACGACGGCAGCCATCTCGGCCTGCTGCACGTGCTGCGCGACGCGGGCCTCTCGGGCCTGGGGCCCGCGCCCGAGGGCGCCGAATGGCTGGTGATGCCCGCGGCCCACGGCTTGCAGACCGTGCAGCAGACCGCGCGCAGCGCCGGTGCTGGTGTGGCGCTGGGCCGTTTGCTGGCACCGTTCTCGCCCGACGCGCTGGTGATCCTGTTCGCGCCCGCCCAGACGCTGTGCTCCCTGTTCGCCGGTCTCCCCGCCCGGGCGCTGGTGCCGGTGCTGCCCCAGGCGCAGGCCAGCATCGACGCTTATGGCTCGCTCAAGCTGCTGCACGGTGCCGGGCTCTCGCCGGTGCTGGCCCCGCTGGTGCCGGGCTTCGAGGCCGAAAGCGTTCCGCTGCAGCAGGTGGTGGACACCGTGACCGACTGCGCGCAGCGCCACCTCGGCCTGCAGGTGCCCAGCTGGTCGGTGAACACCTGGGGCCTGCGGGTGCTGGAAAGCGCTCTCACGCGGCACAGCCACCGCCCCGGCGCACACGACGCGCCCCGCCGCGGTGGCCCAACCACTCTGGAGTTGAAGACGATGTACACCGCCAAAGGCACCCTGAACCGGGACGACCAATTGCGCAAATACAGCCCGCTGGTGCGGCGCCTGGCCCACCACATGATCGCCAAGTTGCCGCCCAGCGTGGAGCTCGACGACCTGATCCAGGTCGGCATGATCGGTTTGACGGAAGCCATCTCGCGCTTCGAGCCCTCGCAGGGCGTGCAGTTTGAAACCTTTGCCAGCCAGCGCATCCGCGGCGCCATGATCGACGAACTGCGCGAAGGCGACTGGATGAGCCGTGGCTCGCGCAAGAGCCAGAAAGACATCGAAGGCGCGGTGCACCGCCTGCAGCAGAAGCTGCACCGTGCGCCGCTGGAAAGCGAAATCGCCAAAGAACTGGGCATGAGCCTGGCCGACTACCAGCACCTGCTGGCCAAGGTGCGCGGCACCCAGTTGGTGTACCTGGAAGACATCAGCGGCCACGGTGACGACGAAGACGGATTTCTGGACCGCAACCTGGGCGAGACCGACGCCGAGCCCTCCGCCGTGCTGCAAGACCAGCGCATGCGCAGCGCCCTGGTGGCCGCCATCAAGGTGTTGCCCGAGCGCGAGCAACAGATCATGAGCATGTACTACGAGCACGACATGAACCTGAAGGAAATCGCTGCGGTGCTCGGCGTGACCGAGTCGCGCATCTGCCAGCTGCACAGCCAGTCCATCGCCCGCCTGCGCGCCAAGCTGCGCGAACACTGAACCCCGGAACACCGACATGAACCACAGCGAACTGGCCTCTCCGAACGAAATGCTGCGTCTGGACGGGGTGCTGGAGAAGGCCGCCGAGGCGGCCTACCAGGCGCTGCTGGCCATCGAGCGTGACGACCCGGCGGCGGTGCGCACGTCGGTGGACCAACTGCGCTTCCTCAAGGCCCGCACCCAGGCACCCAGCCGGTCGGGTCAGGGGCACGCTGGCGGTGCCAGCCGCGCTGCGCTGGACCGCATGAAGTTCGCGGCCGAAGCCATCGCCACCGCCGAACCGCTGATCCACCGCTGGCTGCAGCACAACCTCCAGACCCTGGCCGGCGACCATGGCCTCGGCGAAGCCGAACAGTGGCAGCGCCTGATCGACGTCGCCTTGCCCGCCGCTTGGGACTTCGACACCGACCTGTTCCTGGTCTACGGGGACTACCAGGCACCGATCCGCGAACAGCTCCGCCTGCGCGGCCAGCGCCGCATCCTGTTTGTGGGCAACGACGCGGCCAACGGTGCACCCACCAACGACCCCGACACCCTGGTGGTGACCCAGGAGGCGCAGTTGCTCACCGGGCTCCAGGCCCTCAAGCGTCCCTACCCCGACCGGTTCGCCAAGCTCGACCTGCAGCTCGAACGGCCCGCCGGCCTGGCCAGGCCCGACCTGGACGCGCTGATCCACAAGCACGTGATGGCGCTGTGGACCAACCTCAAGACCACGCAGGAATTTGGCCAGCGCTGGATCGAACAGGGCATTGGCAACATGCCGGCGGTGGTGCGCCACCAGAGCCTGTCTGCGCTCGATGGGCGGTTCCAGGGCATGCCCGCGATCCTGGTGTCCCCCGGCCCGTCGCTCGACAAAAATATCCACCTCTTGCGCGAGGCCCAGGGCAAGGCGCTGCTGCTCGCCCCGCTGCAAACCCTGCGCCGCCTGCACCTGGCGGGCATCCGGCCCGACTTCGTGCTCGTGCTCGACCCGCTGGACCTCACCACCGAGCCCTACGACTTCTTCAAGGACGTGCCCGACGACGCCTTGCCCGACCTGATCGTGGGGCTGGGCTGCCACCCGGCGGTGATCAGCCGCTTCAAGCGCGTTTATTTCTTCTCGGCCGGCGGCCCGGTGGACCACTGGATGCAAGACCTGCTGGGCGAACCGCTG
>JALOSH010000473.1 GCA_025458545.1 Hydrogenophaga sp. | reverse complement strand
CGCGGCGCTGCAGAGGTGGTGCTGGTGGAAAACGATCCCTTGCTGTTCAAGAACCTGGTGGCCCTCAAGACCCACCTCAAGGCCGAGGCGGTCACGGTGGAGCGCGGCGATGGCCTTGCCGGGCTGCAACGTCGGCAAGGTCTGGACGTCGTGTTCCTGGACCCGCCGTTTGCCGATGGTGCCAACGAAGCGCTGTTTTGCGCCGCCATGCAGGCCGCGCGCCAGGCTTTAAAGAGCGACGGGATGATTTACCTGGAAGCCCCTCGCAGCTGGAGCGCCGACGAACTGGCTCAACTCGGTTTGCAGTTGCACCGCCAGGGCAAGGCGGGCCAGGTGGCCTTTCACCTGTTGCGGCTGTTGCCGGTGCAGTGATGCGCTGCGCGAGCCCTCGCGCATAATTCCAGCATGAACCTTGAGCCTTCCTCGGCTGGCCAGCCACCGCGCATCGCGGTGTACAGCGGCACTTTCGATCCCATGACGCTGGGCCACGAAGACGTGGCGCGCCGCGCGGCGGCGCTGTTCGACGAAGTCATCATCGCGGTGGCCATGGCCCACCACAAAAAGACCCGCTTCGGTCTGCAGCAGCGCATGGACATGGCCGCCGAAGTCATGTCTGTCGCCCCAGGTCGCATCCGCGTGCTGCCGTTCGATGGCCTGATCATGGACTTCTGTCGCCAGCAAGGCGCCTGTGCCGTGGTGCGTGGCATCCGCAACCTGACCGACTTCGATTACGAAGCACAAATGGCGGCGATGAACCGCAAGCTCTACCCGGCGGTGGAAACCGTGTTTCTGCTGCCGCAGGCCGAACTGCAATGCATCTCCAGTACCCTGGTGCGCGAGATCGCCCATGGCCCTGATGATCACCGCCGAGTGCATCAACTGCGACGTCTGCGAGCCCGAGTGCCCGAACCAGGCGATCTCGATGGGCGAGGACTTCTACCAGATCGACCCGAACCGCTGCACCGAATGTGTGGGCCACTTCGACGAACCGCAGTGTGTGCAGGTTTGCCCGGTCGAGTGCATTCCGGTCGATCCGGCGCACACCGAAAACCACGAAACCCTCTGGCAGCGTTACCAGCGGCTGCAAGCGGCGGGTCAGTCGCTGGCGGGCTCCGGGCCAGCGGTGTTGCCGCCATCCGCTGCCTGAGCGGGCGCCGCCACTGGCTTGGGTGGCTTGGGGCGGGGCGGCTTGCTGGTGTGGATCAGCGCTGTGGCCTTGTCCATGTCACCCGCGATCAGCTGGGGCAGCGCTTTCAGTGAACGGTCCAGCGCTTGCGTGATCGCGATGCGGTCGTCGGGCGAGGGCTTCTTCAGCACCCAGTTCGCCACTTCGTTCTTGTCGCCCGGGTGGCCGATGCCGATGCGCAGGCGCCAGTAGTCGGCACTGCCCAGCTGGGCATGGATGTCGCGCAACCCATTGTGGCCGGCGTGTCCACCGCCTTTTTTGAGCTTGGCCTCGCCGGGCGGCAGGTCCAGTTCGTCGTGCACCACCAGCACCTCTTCAGGCGCGATCTTGAAAAACCGGGCCACCGAAGCCACCGACTTGCCAGACAGGTTCATGAAGGTCTGTGGCTCTACCAGCCAGACGCTTTGGCCGCCCACGCTGGCACGCGCGACCAGACCAAAGTGGCCACGCTCCATCTGCAGCGGGGCCTTCAGCAGGCGCGCCGCATCGTCCACCCACCAGAAGCCGGCGTTGTGGCGCGTGTGTACGTATTCCGGGCCCGGGTTGCCCAGGCCAGCAATCAGCTTGATCATCAATCGATTATCCGAGACGGCGCAGCGGCCAACAAAAAGGCCCGCGCGAGCGGGCCTTGGCAGAGCGGTCTGGCAGCTAGCCGCCAGGGGCACGCATCACTTCTTGCCTTTGCCCTTTTTCTTGTCGTCGGCAGCGGCCACCACAGGGGCAGCCACCACTTCGGCGACGGGGGCCACCATGGTGGCCAAGGTGAGGTTGCTGCGGCCGTGCAGCACGAGCTTGACACCCTTGGGCAGCACGATGTCACCGGTGTGAACGGCCATGCCAGTCGTGGCCTTGCTCAGGTCCACCGAGATGTGCTCGGGCAACTGGGTGGCCAGGCACTCGATTTCGATCTCGGTCATGACATGGTTCACCACACACTTGTCGGTCTTGACCGCGGGCGACTCTTCGGCACCGACAAAATGCAGCGGCACCTTCTTGTGCAGACGGGTCTTGTCGTCCACGCGCTGGAAGTCGATGTGCAGGACTTGCGGCTTGTAGGGGTGGTACTGCACATCGCGCAGCAGCACTTTCTGCACCTTGCCACCGAGTTCCATGTCGAGGATGGAAGCGTGAAAGGTTTCTTTCTTCAGGGCATGCCACAGGGCGTTGTGATCGAGTTCGATCATCTCGGCCTTGGCCTCACCACCAAAAACGATACCGGGCGCGCGACCGGTGATGCGCAGACGGCGGCTCGCACCCGTACCCTGCTTGGCGCGCTCAAAAGCGACAAATTGCATGACTGACTCCTGTTGAGGGGTTCCGCGACCAGAACGCCTCGGGTTGAAAAAGGCCGCCCGCTTTTCTGGGCAGGACGACCCGCTTTTTGTTGCTGTCAGGGCTTCAGAAAAGGTTGTCCTGATCGGCAAACAAACTCATGACCGACTCACCCGAGGCGATGCGCGCGATGGTTTCGGCCATCA
>JALOSH010000099.1 GCA_025458545.1 Hydrogenophaga sp. | reverse complement strand
GGTCGCAAGCCGGTGATCGTGGCGGGCCTCGTGCTGTTCGCACTGGGCAGCGCCATCGCCGCCTGGGCGCCCGACCTCACCTGGCTGGCCGTGGGCCGCGCGGTGCAAGGCGCGGGGGCGATCTCGGCCGCTGTCACCGCCTTCCTGGCCGACGTCACGCGCGACAGCGTGCGCACCAAGGCCATGGCGCTGGTGGGCATCAGCATCGCGCTGATGTTTGCGCTCTCGCTGTTGATGGCCCCTCTGCTGGCCAGCTGGGTGGGACTGCACGGCATCTTTGTGCTGACCGGCGTGCTGGCGCTGCTGGGCATTGCCGTGGTCGTGTGGGGCGCGCCGCCCGAGCCGCTGCAGCACCAGGTGCAGGCCCGTGGCGGCCTGCGGGAGGTGCTGTCCAACGCCGAGTTGCTGCGGGTCGACCTGGGCGTGTTCGTGCTGCACGCGGTGCAGATCGCGATGTGGATGGCGGTGCCCGGTCTGCTCAAAGAAGCCGGGGTGGCCAGCGCCGAGCAGTGGAAGGTGTACTTGCCCGCGGTGCTGGGTTCGCTGCTGATCCTGGGGGGCTTCTTGTTCCGCCTGGAGCGGCGGGGGTACTTCAAGGCGGTGTACCTGGGCACCATCGCGCTCATCGTGCTGGTGCAGCTGGGCTTTTTAATGAGCCTGCAAGCGCCCACGCTGTGGATGCTGGCGGTGCTGTTGTGCCTGTACTTTGTGGGGTTCAACGCGCAAGAGGCCAGCCAGCCCAGCCTGGCTTCGCGCCTGGCCGAACCGCGCCAGCGCGGCGCAGCGCTGGGTGTCTACAACACGCTCATGTCGCTCGGCATCTTCGCGGGCGGCACGCTGGGCGGTCTGGTGGCCCGGCACTGGGGCAGTGCGGGCATCTTCAGCCTCAGCGCCGGGCTGATGCTGTTGTGGCTGGTGCTGGCCTGGCCCATGCGGGCACAGTCGCCCACCGCCCCGCACCCGTAACCCGAACCCACGCCAGAGCGCGCACCCCACCGGGGGAAGCCGCGCAGTGGCGCAGGGGGAACATCATCCTCCGGAGCACGTGCCCCACCCAGGGCAGCCGTGGAACCGGCTTTGCCGGGCCACCCGGTGCGTCCCCACCGGGGGAAGCCGCGCAGCGGCGCAGGGGGGCTCTCACGCCACCCGGCGCAACATCAGCATCGCCATCGTGCTGTAGAGCGGTCGGCTGATCATGCGCGAGACCAGGCTGGACAGCAGCGCGCAGGTGATGAGGCTGAGCACCATGCTGTGCCCGTCGGTCATTTCCATCACGATGATCATGGCGGTGATGGGGGTCTGCGTCACAGCGGCCAGAAAGCCGCACATGCCCAGTGCAATCAAGGCCGGACCGTGCGGCGAGTCCAGCAGCCAGGCCACGTCGGCCCCCAGACCGGCACCGATGGACAAGCTCGGGCCGAACAGCCCGCCCGGCACACCAGCCCAGCCCGAGAGCCAGGACGCGATGAACTTGAGGCCGGTGAACAGCAGCGGTGTGTGGTTCGCATCGGTCGGCGTGTTGAGCAAGTCCTGGGTGTGCTGGTGACCGACGCCCACCGCCTCCCCGTCGGTCACCACCGCGATCACCGCCACCGCAAAACCGCAGAGCGCAGCGAACACCACCGGTCGCTTTCGCCGGTAGGCACAGTAACGGTCGGGCAGACCGGTGAAAGAAGCCAGCATCAGGCGCGACAGCAGGCCGCCGAGCAAGCCCGCGCTGATGGCCACCAGCAGCCCTGGCCCCAGCAAGGCCCACCATGAAACCCCTTCGGCTCTGACACGACCGAAATACGACAGATTGCCAAACGCGGACACCGCCACCAGCCCAGCGATCACGATGGCGGCCAGCATCAGCCCGCTGCTGCGGTCCTGTACACGGCGAGAAAGCTCTTCGATGGCAAACACGATGCCGCCCAGCGGTGTGTTGAAAGCCGCCGCAATCCCGGCGGCGCCGCCGGCCACCAGGAGTTCTCGGGCGCTGATGTCGGTCTTGGGCGAGAGCCAGCGCTTGGCGTGCAGCATCACGCCCGCAGCCACCTGAACCGACGGCCCCTGGCGCCCGATCGACAAACCCGCCAGCAGACCGCCAGACACCGCCAGGATCTTGGCCAGCGAAAGCCGCAGCGAGACAAACCGCGAACGGGTTGCGATGGGCGTTTCTGGCGCCAGCGCGGCCAGCACCTGTGGCACACCCGAGCCCGCAGCACCCGGCGCCCAGCGGCGCGTGGCCCAAACGATCAGCGCGGTGAGCGCGGGCGTCCAGATCAGTGGCGACCACCACACGGCGCCACGCATGCGCTGGTAGAGCTCAAAGGCGGCGTCGGCCAGCAGCGTGAAGCCCACCACCGCCAGGCCGGCGAGCACGGCATAGCCGATGACGATGGCCCGGTCCAGCCACTGCCGCCCGTCGCCCATCTCGTCGCGCAGGTTCTGCAGGAAATCCGGTTCGCCTTTCATCGCTGGGCAGTGTAGGCCCGGTTGACCGCTGGGCACCAGCGGCAAACGGCGCATTGGTGGGCCAGGGCTCTTGCGGCACAATGGTTGACCTTTTTGCGGCCCGGGCTCCCGGCGCTGCCCGCTCAATCACCCAGGGTACACACATGGCATCCGTCAACAAAGTCATCCTCGTCGGCAACTGCGGCCGCGACCCCGAAATCCGTTACCTGCCCTCGGGCCAGGCGGTGGCCAATGTGAGCGTGGCCACCTCCAGCCGCCGCAAAGACAAGAACAGCGGCGAGACCATTGAAGACACCCAATGGCACCGCGTCACGTTTTACGACCGCCTGGCCGAGATCGCCGGTGAGTATGTGAAGAAGGGCCGCCCGATCTATGTCGAAGGTCGACTGAAGTACGGCACCTATGTGGACAAGGCCACCGGCGTGGAGAAGAACACCGTCGACATCATTGCCACCGAACTGCAGCTGCTCGGCGGCCGCGAAGGCATGGGCGGTGGTGAAGAAGGCGGCGCAGGCGGCGGTGGCTACAGCCGCCCGGCACCGGCCTCGCGCCCGGCGCCCGCTGCCCGCCCGGCGCCGGCCCCCGCCGCGGCGGCGCGCCCGGCCAGCGGCTTCGACGACATGGACGACGACATCCCGTTCTGAACCGGTCAAGATCCCTGACGCCACGTTCAGCCCCCGGACGTGGCCCTTCAACCCGCCCGGCGCAAGCCCGGCGGGTTTTTCTTGGCCGCCTGCCACGCTGGGCGCGGCACAATGCGGTCATGCAAACCGCCGCCCTCCGCCTGCCCCCCAACGATCTGCAACGCGAGCAGTTGCACAACGAGGTGCACGCCCGCCCACCGGCGCGCATCCAGCTGCCGGCACTGGTGGTTTTTGTGGCAGTGTTCAACGACGGGGTGGGCCGCGAGCAGGAGCTGGAGCACCTGCGCCAGTTGCCCGGCCAGCAAGATCTGCGGGCCGAACAGCTGAACGCCAACTTCCTCCGGCTGAACCTGCCGGGCTACACCCTGAAGTGGGAACGCCACACCGAGTTCACCCGCTATTCGATGGTGCAACCCTTGCCCGAAGGTGCGCAACTGGGCGCGAACGAGCCCGAGCTGCTCTCGCACATCGTGGTGCCGTCCGACTGGCTGGCCGGCATTCCGGGGCGCACCATCGCCGCCATCAAACTGGTGATGCTGCACGGCAACCTGAGCGACCCGCACCACGCGCTGGCGCAATGCCGCACCTGGCTGGGCGAGCCGATGGTGGTGGCGTCGCGCATGGGCAACAACGCCCATTCGATGGTGGTGACCGATTTTCTGATGCGCGATTCAGGCTACGAACGCATGCTGGTGGTGGCGCCCCCCGACACCACCGAAACCCGGGCCGGTCGCATTTCGCAGCGCCTGCTGGAGATCGAGACCTACCGCCTGCTCGCCCTGCGCGGCCTGCCGGTGGCCAAAGCGCTGGGGCCGTTTCTCTCGCGCTGTGAAGGCCAGCTCGCCGACATCACCGCCCAGCTGGAAAGCAAGGGCGCCACCGACCAGGCCTTGCTCGACACCCTGGTCTCGCTGGCGACCGGGGTGGAGCGCGCAATCGCGGAACACGCCTACCGTTTCTCGGCCACCCAGGCCTACGACGGGCTGGTGACGCAGCGCATTGCCGAACTGCGCGAGCAGCCGGTGCCGGGCACCCAGACCATCGGCGAATTCATGCAGCGGCGCCTGTCGCCCGCCATGGCCACCGTGGCGGCCACCGCGCAGCGCCTGGCCTCGCTGTCGGAGCGCATCACCCGCACCAGCGCCCTGTTGCGAACGCGCGTGGACATCGCCACCGAAGAGCAAAACCAGCAGCTGCTGGCCAAGCTCACCAAGGGGCAGGAACTGCAACTGCGGCTGCAAAGCACGGTGGAAGGCCTGTCGATCGCGGCCATTTCGTACTACGTGATCAGCCTCTTGTTTTATCTGGGCAAGGCCGGCAAGGCCGCAGGCCTGCCGATCAACCCGGAGATGCTCGCGGGAGCCGCGATACCGGTGGTGCTGTGGGTGGTGTGGCGCACCACACGCAAGATCCATGAGAAGCTGAAATCTAGAGATTAAAGATCCCCCCGCGCCGCCTGCGGCGTCACCCCCCAGGGGGCGATGCGAGTGGCCCGGCAAAGCCGGTTCCACCGCATCCTGTAACCTGGCACGTCGCGCCGGAAGGGGAGTTGGCCCCAGGGCACCGCGGAACCGGCTTTGCCGGGCCGCCAGTGCCGCCCCCAGTGGGGGGTGACGCCGCAGGCGGCGCGGGGGGGGAAGCTCTATCCACAACCGTTGTGCAGCTTCCACATCGCTTCGTGACCGATGGCCTTGGCGAAGGCGGGCACTTCGCAGCGTTTGGCCTCGTCTGCCGACATGGGGCCTGCGGCTGGCTTCAGGCCCATGTCTTCCAGCGTGGCCATGTCATCGAAACCGTTGAGGGGCCCGGTCCGATCCACCCAACCCTTGGCCGCCACGAACACGCCCACGAAAGCCACCAACAACACCACCTGCGGCAGGGCGATGCCCCAGCCGTTTTTCTTCGCAGGCACTTCGCACACACCGCCCGGACAGAGCTGGGCCTGGTCGCGGTTGAACAGGTTGTAGAGTTTGCAGCCGACGCAGATTCCAAAAGCCGTTTCAAAGAACATCAGCAGCAGGCAGGTGCCGCAGATCAGCATGTTCAGCGGCCCCATGTACCGGTTGAACACCATCAGGTACAGCATGACCAGACCCAGCGCGAGGCCCAGGCCCCAGGCAAAGCGCTTTTGCGGCGCGCCCACCCATTCGGGCGCCTGCTTGCGCACGATCCAGCCGCCCACGATCATGCTCGGAGCCCAGCGCGGGTTGATCAGGCGCAGCGTCATGTCGATGAGGAACACGATGATGAACAGGCGCGTGGGCTGGAAGTTGCCCAGCAGCATGGCGTTCATGAACGACAGCACAGCGGGGAAGAACAGCAGGCCGGCGGCGGCGCGCACGGTGCGCTCGTTGACCACCCGCACCGGATAGCCTTCGACCGTTTCACCGAATGACAGAAAAGGGTGGGCCATGGATGCTCGCCTGTTTATATAAGTGTTTGTTTATACATGTTCCGCGGCCATGACACAAACCGTGACGGTCTGGGTATGGGAGCGCTCCGCCAACCGGCGCGCTGCGCCTGCGGAAACCGGGATTCAGGACGCAGCGCCGACCAACGCCGTCACCGCCTGGTGCTGGGTCATGAACACCTGGCCGGTGAGCTGTTGCAGCAGATCGCTGCGCTGCAGCCGGTCCATCACCGGGCCTTTCACTTCGCTCAGGTGCAGCTGCACGCCAGCGTCTTTCAGGTGCTGGTTGATGCCCTGCAGACTCTCCAGCGCGCTGGTGTCGATGGTGTTCACCGCCGTGCATTGCAGCACCACATGGCGCAAATCGGGGCGGGCCATCACCTCGGCGTTGAGACGGTCCTCCAAAAAGCGCGTGTTCGCAAAAAACAGGTTCTCGTCCACCCGCAGGCTCAGGATGTGCGGGTGCGTGATGACCTCGTGGCGCAGCACGTTGCGGTAGTGCTCGGTGCCCGGCACATTGCCCACCACCGCAATGTGCGGCCGGCTGCTGCGCCAGATGTAGAGCGTGAGCGAGGCGATCACGCCCACCGTCAACCCACTCACCAGGTCCACCAGCAGCGTCACGCCAAAGGTCAGCGCCTGGGCCGCAAAATCGGCGCGCGAATAGCGCCAGGTGCGGCGGAAGCTGCCGAAGTCCAGCAGGCTGCCCAGCGCCATCAGGATCGTGGCCGCCAGCACCGCCAAGGGCAACTGGTGCAGCCAGGGCGTGAAGAACAGCGCCACCGTGCCCAGCAGCAGCGCTGTCAGCAGCCCGGCCGCGGGCGTGTGGGCGCCGCTGCCGTGCATCACCGCGCTGCGCGAAAAGCTCGCGCCCACCGCGTGCCCGCCGCTCAGCCCGGCCGCCAGGTTGGCCGCGCCCATGGCACGCATCTCGGCATCGCTGTCGACCCGCTCGCGCCGCTTGGCCGCAAAGGCCTGCGCAATCGAGATCTGCTCCACAAAGGTCAGCATGGCGATCAGCAGCGCCGGCAGCAGCATGGCCTGAACCGTGGCCGGCGCCACGCCCAGAACGGTGCCCAGGGTGAAGGGTGGCAGCCCGCCCGGCACGCTGCCGACCACCGCCAGGCCACGCCCGTTCCAGCCCAGCGCCTGCGTCAGAGCGATGGCAATGACGATGATGAGCAACGGCGCCGCCTTGGCCAGCAGATCGGCGAAACCAGCTGGTAGGCCCAGGCGCTGCAGCACCGCACTGAGCCAGCGCTTGGCCGCCCACAGCGCCAGCATGGCCGCCAGCCCCACACCCAGCGTGAGCGCATGCCACTGGCCCGCCTGCTGCCAAAGGCTTTGCCCGAACACCCAGAGGTTGCTGCCGCGCAATGGGATGCCCAGCACATGGGGCAGCTGGCTCATGGCGATCAACAGCCCCGAAGCGGTGACAAAACCCGACAACACCGGCGCGCTCAGAAAACCGGCGATGAAGCCCATGCGCAAGGCGCCCATGAGCAGCAGCAGCCCACCCACCAGCACCGCCAGCAGCAGCGAGGCGGCGATGAAATCCGCGCCCCGCCGCCAGCACCGGGCTGGTGCCCATCAGCGCATACACCACCAGCGGCAGCATGCTGGCGTAGAGCCCGGTCACGGCGGGCAGCCCGGCCAGCAACGCGTAGGCCAGGCTCTGGGGAATCATCAGCAGCGTCACCACCGTGGCGGCGGTCAGGTCGCCTGTCAGCGAGCCGCGCCCGTAACCCCGCGCCCAGCGCAGCACGGGGAACCAGTCGGGCAGGGTGGGCTTCATGGGGCGGGATGGCGCAAGCGGGGGTGGAGGGTCAGACGGCGTTGAGCGGTATTTTCAGGTAGCGCACCCCATTGTCCTCGGGCGGCGGCAACTGCCCGGCGCGCATGTTGACCTGCACCGACGGCAGGATCAGCACCGGCATGGCCAAGGTGGCGTCGCGCGCCTGGCGCATCACCACAAATTCGGCCTCGCTCACCCCATGGTGCACATGCACATTACCCGCCTTCTGCGCCGCCACCGTGGTGCGGCATTGCGGCTCGCGGCCCTCGGGCGGGTAGTCGTGGCACAGCACGATCTCGGTGTCGTCCGGCAGGGCCAGCACCTTCTGGATCGAACGGTACAGCGTGGCCGCGTCGCCGCCGGGGAAGTCGCAACGCGCGGTGCCGTAGTCGGGCATGAAGAGCGTGTCGCCCACGAAGGCCACGGTGCGGATCGGGTCGGTGCTGTGGTCGCGCACCACATAGCTCATGCAGGCGGGCGTGTGGCCCGGCGTGTGCAGCGCCTGGGCCTGCAGGCCGCCGATGGCAAAGCGCTCGCCGTCGGCAAACAGCCGGTTGAACTGGCTGCCGTCGCGCGCGAATTCGGTGCCCGCGTTGAACAGCTTGCCAAAGGTGTTTTGCACCGTGGTGATATGGGCGCCAATGGCCAGCTGCCCGCCCAGGTGCTGCTGCAGGTAGGGCGCGGCCGAGAGGTGGTCGGCATGGACATGGGTTTCCAGCAGCCACTGCACCTGCAGACCGAGTTCGTGCACGCGCGCGATCAGGCGGTCGGCGCTGGCGGTGTGTGTGCGGCCCGACTTGGGGTCGTAGTCCAGCACGCTGTCGATCAGCGCGCACTCGCCGATGACGGTGTCCCACAGCAGGTGGCTGAAGGTGAAGGTGGCGGGGTCGAAAAACGATTCGATCTGCAGGCGGGAGACGGTGGTCATGGGGGCATCCAGAACATGGAAACAAAAAAGGGCCGGAGGCCTGGGTCAGGTCGTCCGGCCCCCAGGCCTGGCGCATGCCACCCGGCCGGATAGACCTGGCGGCACGGTTCAGCCGATCACAGCGACTTGGTCGAGTAGTACCAGTCGGTCGTCTTGTAGCCTTCGGCCATGCGCGCCTTGATCGCGTCAGGGCTCTTGGGCGGCGGCACGATCACATCGCAACCGGGCGTCCAGCCTTCGGGCGTGGCGATCTTGTTGGCGTCGCTGGTTTGCATGGCTTGCAGCAGGCGCACGAACTCGTCGATGCTGCGACCGTTGCTCATCGGGTAATAGACCATGGCGCGCAGGATGCCGTTGGGGTCGATGAAGAAGGTGGCGCGCACGGCCTGCGTGTCGGCAGCACCGGGGTGCACCATGCCGTAGGCCTTGGCCACGTCCATCTTGATGTCTTCGATGATCGGGAAGCTGATCTCGACACCGAACTTCTCTTTGATGTTCTGCGTCCAGGCCAGGTGCGAATACAGGCTGTCGATCGACAGGCCGAGCAGTTCGCAGTTCATGGCGCGGAAAGTCTCGGCGTGCTTCTGGAAGCCGATGAATTCTGTCGTGCAGACCGGCGTGAAGTCGGCCGGGTGCGAGAACAGGATCAGCCACTTGCCTTTGTAGTCGGCGAGCGTGCGGTCACCGTGGGTGGTCTTGGCGTTGAAAGCGGGGGCGGCTTCGTTGAGGCGGGGGAAGGTTACAACGTTTTCCAAGGGGGTACTCCATTCGGGTCGGGTTTCGGAAGAACCGGGAAAGCAGGATCGCTTGGCCGATGAATGAAGTCTATGGACCCGTAGATTCAAATAGTTTGCGTTTTATCAACCAAGCCATTGGGAGTTCCAACCGCCTCGATAGCGGGGCTTTTCCCTTTGGACGGTGGGGTTTGGGGAGGCGAGGGCTGGATGGCTGGCGCGGGGTGGGGGCGTTGGTGGGCGGACGGTGCTGCGGTTGAGCAGCGGGGCTAGGGCGGAGCGAACCTTGCGGCTGTAGGGGCTGCTGGAGGCTGGGTGCGGTCAGTCAGGGTTGACGACCAGTGACCGCTGATGTCGGAGCCGGTCACTCACATTGCGTCCACTCGGCCGGCTGCTATACCTCGGTACCACCTAGTCGCCGACAGTTGAGCGGACGCGAGCGCCATGTACGTCTCGATTTCGAAGTGAGTTCAGGTGTTCACCACAACGGGAACGGCCGCCTTCGCTGCCACCTGTTGGGCGATCGGGGTGTAGAGATCCACGCCGGTTTCCGGCGTGCGGATGGAGACGATCAGGCTGTAGCGGGCCGGCAGGTCGTACCGCTCCTGCGCTGGGCGCGTGCGCCACCAACCCTTGGCGGGGTAGACAGCGATGAAGCCACGATTCGCCAGCGCGGCGGCAGTGCCGCGCCATATGTCCTTGTGCAGTGATCCCTTGTGGCGTTGCCTATCGCCCAGGAGCCAGTCGGGGTCGCGCGGGTCGATCGGGTCGCCGTCGTCTTCACGCTCAGCCGCCGCGTTGATGCGCGCGACGAAGTCGTCGGTCGTCGCGTCGAGGGGACGTTGCACATCGAAGCGCAAGCGATGCGAAGGGTAGTGAAACTTCGACGATGTACCCCTCGCTGAGGGGTTGGGCTCGATGAAATAGGACAGAGTGATGCGGAGCTCGACCTGGGTGTCCGGTGGCAAGGCTTCGAGTTGTGCCTTCGGCCAAGGAAGCGCATGCAGGTTCATGTCGCGGCTCACGACGCCCCTACCCGTCACCTTCGTGAACGGATGCACCAGGTCCTCGACGACCAAAGTCAAGGAGTTGCCTGCGCTCCAGAGCGCGCGCTCCAGACTGGGTACGCCCCAACCGCAGTGACGGATCAGGTTGACGTAGTCGGACTTGCTCGGGTGGCCTTGGGCCGGCAGGTAAAACGTGCGCATGGCGGCGGTCCACTCGGCCGAGTGGACGATCAGCGCCCGGATGGTCTCAGGCCGCAGCGCAGGGTAGGCTGCCATCAGTTGCGCCGCCATGCGTGCACCAAGCGCCGACGCCGCGCTCGTCGCGTTCGTGGTGGTGAACAGGCGTTCCTGCGGGAGGTTGTTGACGGTAAGCAAATTCAGGCTGTTGATGCCGATGGCGCCGAGCGCATCCTTGCCGGCGTTGCCGCCTTCGAAGACCACGTCGGGCTTCAAGGGCCACGCCGAGTGCCAACCACTCGATGTGCGGGTGTAGGGGCTGAGGCCACCGCTTGGTGCCACCGGTACAAATCCCTGGGCGTCAGGCTCGCTGATGGTGACCTTTTCTGTGTACGCGCCAACCGTCAGCGCGTTCCAGGCCTGACCGGGGTCGCGGATTCCGCGTGAACCCAGGCTGCCGGGATAGGCGTTCCAAGACTGGGCGTCCTGGGTGTTGCCGGCGCATAGTACGAAGAGTCGGGGAAACTGGCCCCCGCCGTCGTAGTCGCTGGCCAGTCGGTCGACGGTCGACGACCAAGCCGAAGGGCGGCCTCGGTCGCGTTCATCGTCGGAGGTGACTGCCGAGGTGAACACCCGCGGCCGATTCGGCGCTACGACCTCAGGCCGCGAAACCGCCTCGGCAAACAGGTAACCGTGCTGCCGTGAGTCGCCAGTGTTGGCTCCCTGCTCCGGGGTCAGTTTCACCGACTCCAGGCGGTGCGAAACCGCCAGTGGACTGTCTGTGGCCAGCGCTGTTGACAAGTCACCTAGTGCCACAAGTCCAGCGAGGCCGGTGCCATGGTTCGCGGTGTCGTCAACGCCCCAGGCTGGATTCACGGTGTGCAAATCTGCATCCGTCAGGAGTGGGGATACCAGCGGGTGGGCTCGATTGACGCCCGAATCGAGCAGACAAACGCGAGGCGTCGAGTCTTCGTCAGGCGCCACGGTCAAGCGGGCAAGCGTTTCGTCCACCCAATCTTGCTGTTCCGGCGGCGTCATGCCATCGAAGAAGTGGGCTGTTTCCTTCGCGCGGCGAAGTTCGGCCACGCAGTTGAGCGTCATGACCGAAGTCGAGAACTGCTGCTCCGAGCCGTACATCAGTACGACGGTGCGCTCTGGGAAGCTGATGTGATGCTCGCTGACCTGACACTGCGCCAGCACCGCCAGCTTTCGGAAGTCCGCAAGCACTTCCTGGCGGTCGCCGCGCACGGGCAGCCAGACTTCCCACCAGATGGCTTCGCCCGGGTCTTGCGGCAGCAGCGCCGGATCGTCGGTCCACAGGGCACGAACTTCGGCGCGACGGATCGCCAAGACCGTGTTCAACAACGCACGGTGATCGAGCGTATCGCCTCTGGCGTTCTTGCGCTCGGCAAGATAGTCCTCGACATACTTCTCGAAGTGAGCCAGCTTGCCGTCTGGAACGAAGACGTTGGCGTAGGTGGTGTCGCCTTCGACACGCACGCTCAACACCTCGATCTTCTTTCGCGCGTCCTTGCCGACCTCGTAGCCCAGGCTCTCGAAGGCCAGCGCCACGTCGGGTTGTCCAATGAACTGAACTTGCAGGCCGAGCCCGCTCTCCAGCCCCTGCTCCTTTTGGGCGGCCACTGCTTGCTGAGCGATGGGTCGCAGCGCGAGCAACTGGGCCTTGAGGGCATTTCCGTGCTGAGCGCGGTCGAGGACCGGGACGGCGCTCGCTCCGCCCCCTGACGATGGTGCTGTGAACGCCTGCGCAGTTGATGTATTCGCTAGAACGAGGTGTGGGCGTCTATCGAGTGGTTGATCCGGCATGGTTGGACGAGTGCTTCGCGTTTTGTGTCAGCCGGGCGCTGATTAGGCGGCGTTCCCCTAACGCTCGCCCTAGCTCGGCTGGTTGCACTTTTGTGTGGTCATGCAGGATAGCGTCCTTTATGGACGCATCGACCGCGCGGCAGATTTCAGCGTGGCTCAGGCCCTCGGCCTGCTCCTGCAGCGGTTCCTTTCGGAATGGTTTGGGCGCGAAGTGGCCCAGACGCGATCGAATGAGATCCACCGCTTGGACCGGCGACGGCAGGTGGTACTCAATAACATCGTCGAAGCGTCGGAACAGCGCGTAGTCCAGGATTTCCGCGTGGTTGGTTGCCGCGATGATCAAACTGTTCGACGTGTCCTGCTCGATCATTTGCAAAAAGCTGTTCAAGACCCGGCGAATCTCGCCCACATCGTTTGCCATCCCGCGCTGCGTACCGATGGCGTCAAACTCATCGAAAAAGTAGACGCCGCGGATATCAGTCACGGCGTCAAAAACCTGCCGCAGCTTGGTTGCCGTCTCCCCCATGAATTTGGTGATGAGCGAATCCAGGCGGACCAGAAAAAGAGGAATACCCAGCTCGCCCGCCAAGGCTGCTGCGGTCATGGTCTTGCCAGTGCCCGGTGGCCCGACAAGCAGCAGCTTGCGGCGCGGCACAAGCCCGTGCTCCTTGATCCGGGCCAACTGGCGCTGTTCTTTGATTACGCGCTGGAGTTGGGTCGAAGCCACTTCATCCAGCACCATGTCCCCAAGCCGTTTGGCCGGATGAGACACCGTTAACAGGGTGGACAGCTCGCCGCGCGGCTTGGCCGCGCTGCCGATGGCGACCAGCTTCCCAGACGCGTCCTGGCTGACTCGGGCCTTGGCCGCGTCGATCATGTCTCGCAGCTCTTCTGCCAGTTTGCCGTGCCCCAGCTTCGCCTCGTGTGCAGCTACCTGCATGGCGACCGACAAAAACTGCCCATCGTCGCGACTGATGTGCGACTTGATGAGTGCCTTGAGTTGGTCTGAGCTGGCCACGGAAAAATCCTGGGTCTGTTACTTGATAGTCTGACCGAATTGTGCACCTTGAAGGCGCGATTTCACCTCGGGCTCAGCCCTTATCCGGATTTATCTATAGAGCTCGCCGCCCGCATTGCTCGGCCCAGAGCATAGACGCTCAAGTCCGAACGATGACAGCGCACGAAGGTGCCTCGTGGCTGCCGTGAGGACACGCACGAGTTTTTCGGGCAGTGGTGTACTCGCCGGCTCGGCCGAGTTCGCGACAATCAGAACTTGCACCAGGGCGAAGATCCATCTGACGGGCATGCCAAGTGTGCAGGCGCTGTGCAAGCCCTGGAGCCCAAGTTGGGTCTACCTCGCACGGCGCAGGTCATGGAGGCCCGGTACGCTATGCCAAAGGCTGCTTTGTATTGGCCAGCGTGAGTAGGGTTTCTTGCGACCACCGGCCGCAATCGCTGCAGAACCGTCATTCACCCACCCAATTGCACGACCTCGTTTCGATGTGATGCCTTCGCATCAGCCGCACAGCGGGTGTGCATCGCGTCTCTGCGCTCCCGTCACTCCGGCGCGTTCGCAGCTTCGGTGTGGATCACGCCACCGCCCAGGCAGACCTCGCCGTCGTACAGCACGGCGCTCTGGCCGGGCGTCACGGCCCATTGCGGTTCGGCGAAGCGCAGGGTGAAGCCCCGGTCGTCCTGCGCCAGCGTGCAGGGCGCATCGGCCTGGCGGTAGCGCGTCTTGGCCGCGATCTGCACCGCCGCCGGCGCCGCACCGGCCACCCAGCTCACATCCTCGGCACGCAGGGCAGACGCCAGCAGCCAGGGGTGGTCGTGGCCCTGCACCACCCAGAGGATGTTTTTCTCGATGTCCTTGCGCGCGACGAACCAGGGCTCGTGTTCGTTGCCGCCTTTCTGCGCGCCCTTGGCCTTGACGCCGCCGATACCGAGCCCTTGTCTTTGTCCCAGCGTGTAGAACGAGAGGCCCACGTGGTGGCCGATGGTGCGGCCGGTCGGGTCCTTGATCGGGCCGGGCTCCTTGGCGATGTAGCGGTTCAGAAAGTCGCGGAATGGCCGTTCGCCGATGAAGCAGATGCCGGTGCTGTCTTTCTTCTTCGCGTTCGGCAATCCAATCTGTGCGGCGATGCGACGCACCTCGGTCTTGGGCAGCTCGCCCACCGGGAACAGCGTCTTGCTCAGCTGCGCCTGGTTGAGCCGGTGCAAAAAGTAGCTCTGGTCTTTCAGCGGGTCCAGGCCCTTGAGCAGTTCGTGTTTTCCGGTGGTGGCGTTGAGTCGCACGCGGGCGTAGTGCCCGGTGGCGATCTTCTCGGCACCCAGGCGCATGGCGTGGTCCAGGAAGGCC